>NZ_JBQKGN010000002.1:0-178686 GCF_052118785.1 Collinsella sp. LCP21S3_A9
GGACATGTCGAAGCTGGAGGAGATGGACGAGCTGAGGGGAAAGGCGGAGGGCTAGAAGAGGACGGGGCGGGAGACGACTAAATCAATTTGCGAAAGAATCTTGACGGTACCTTCAGACGGATTGGTTTGTCTTGATCTGTAACAGTTGCGGGTCGATTTACTTGGTAACTGTTACAGATTGAGACGTTTGTGGGCCGTGTTGACCGTTTGTCTCAATCTGTAACACGTAGAGGAAGATTTGCCCTGTAGATGTTACAGATTGAGACAATTGGCCCAGACCCACCCCGTCCGCCTCGTCATCTGTGGTTTACGTGGGGGCATACGGAGTACGGGTATACTAACCGGCGGCGAATCTGCTCCATCGCTTAGAGCTGCTGCGTCTGGACGGCGCGTGATATGGCTGCCAAAGCGATCGCCAGCGTGCTGAGCAACGTCCTCTCTGTGCGCACCCGTTTTTGTATGTACTAGCGCACTACCAAGCACGCCCGCGCGGCCGCATGCCGTGCCCCTTGCGCGTGCAGATAAGGAACAACAACATATGCGTAATTCTGTATCCGACGTCACCGACGCCGAGATCCTGGACGAGACCCGCGAGGCCATGGCCCAGGCTGCCTTCGATGCGGCCGACGAGGCCAGCGCCGCCGAGACCGTCGAGTCCGCTACCGAGAACCTGCCCGCCTTTGACGAGCTGGGTCTTTCGGACGAGATACTTCGTGCCATCGAGAACCTGGGTTACACGGCGCCGACGCCCGTGCAGGCCGGTTCGATCCCCGTGGTGCTCGAGGGCCGCGACCTGCTTGCCGCCGCTCAGACCGGCACCGGCAAGACGGCCGCCTTTTTGCTGCCGACCATGAACAATCTGGAGCACATCGCTCCTCCCAAACCTGTGCGCGAGCGCGGCGGCCGTAACCGTCGTCGCGGTGCTAAAAAGCCCGAGGGAAACGGCCGCGGCCCCGTGATGCTCGTCATCACCCCTACGCGCGAGCTCGCCCAGCAAATCGACGAGGTCGCGAGCAAGGTCGCCGACGTCACCGGCCATGTTGCCGTGACCGTTGTGGGCGGCGTGAGCTACAAGCCGCAGACCGCTGCCCTCAAGTACGGCTGCGACATCCTGGTCGCAACGCCGGGCCGTCTGGTCGATCTGATCGAGCAGGGCGCTTGCCACCTGGACGAGGTCAAGGTGCTGGTGCTCGACGAAGCCGACCGCATGCTCGACATGGGCTTTTTGCCCGCCGTTCGCCGTATTGTGCGCGAGACGCCGGCCGAGCGCCAGACGCTGCTGTTCTCGGCGACCCTCGACGAGGAGGCCGTGGGCGAGATCACCGACCTAGTGAGCGACCCGGCCCGCGTGGAGATCGCGCCCGCCACATCGACCGCCGACACCGTCGACCAGTTTGTGTTTCCGGTGTCCATCGAGGCCAAGAACAACCTGCTGCCCGAGTTCCTCAAGAAGGAAGGCCCGGAGCGCACCATCGTCTTTATGCGCACCAAGCACCGTGCCGACAGCTGCTGCCGTCGTCTGGAGCGCAAGGGCATCAAGGCTGCCGCGATTCATGGCAACCGCAGCCAGGCCCAGCGCGAGCGCGCGCTTTCGGCCTTCCGCGACGGTACCGTCGACGTGCTGGTGGCAACCGACGTGCTCGCCCGCGGCATCGACATCAGCGACGTGCGCTACGTCGTGAACTTTGACGTGCCGGCCGAGCCGACCGACTACATCCACCGTATTGGCCGTACGGGGCGCGCCGGCGAGCTGGGCTGGGCCATCACGTTTGTGACCGAGCAGGACGTGGATGAGTTCTACGAGATCGAGAAGCTCATGGACAAGACTGCCGACATCTACGAGGCCGGCGACCTGCACGTGGGCCCCAATCCGCCTGCGGTTGACCCCGAGCGCGACCCTGCGGCCTTTAAGGTGAAGAAGAAGACCAAGCGCGGTAAGTCCAAGAGCAAGAAGAAGCTTGAGCAAGCGCGTCGCGACGGCAAGCGCAACGGCGACGATTACGGCGATGTGGCCGGTCGTTCCAACCGTGGTCGCGATGAGCGTCGCGGCGACAGCGAGCGCCCGAGCCGTCCCAAGCGCGGCGGCAAGACCCGCGTGCGCGAGGGCGTTCAGGCTCGCGTGGACGAGGCCGTGGAGAGCGTGGCCCGCGAGGTGGCTGCCGAGGAGCGTGCCGGTGCTGGTGCCGTCGAGCCGGCCCCGCGCGGCAACCGTGCCGAGCGCCGTGCCAAGCAGTTCCAGGGCGAGGCACATCGCCGTCGCCGCGAGGACGAGGACCGCGGCGGTCGTCGCCGTGTTGAGCGCGAGGAAGAGGGCCGTGGCTCGCGCGGCGGCAAGCGCGGCGCGGGCGACCGTCGTCGTTCCGGTCGCGATGACGAGCGCGGCGGCCGCGGCGGCGAGTCCCGTGGCGGCAAGCGCTTTGAAGAGCGCGGCGGCCGCGGCGGTGAGCGTCGCGAGGATGCTCGCGGCAATGGCGGCCGCAGTGGCGCCGGCCGTTCTGGCGAGTCGCGCGATCGTCGCGATCCGCGTGCCAGTCGAGATCGTCGCGACCCGCGTGCCAGCCGCGATCGTCGCGATGACTGGCGCAACTACGACGATACCCGCGAAGAGCGTCGCGGCGGCCACCGTGGCGGTCGCGGCGGCAACCAGGCCGGCTCCCGTGGTGGCCGTGCCGGCGGTCGCGATAACCGTGGCAGCTATGGCAACAGCCGTGGCGGCAAGCGCGGCGGCAGCTCCCGTCGCCCCGGTGACGGCGGCGGCAAGCGCAAGTAACATACGCGTCGCGCGGTAAGGCGACACGAGTTTGGGCCTCGAGCAGACTATGCTCGGGGCCCTTTTAGTGGGCTCAGTATTAGGTGGGGCCAGTCTTCTTCGCGGAAACGCGCGGAGACGGTCGCGTCAAGGGATACGGGCTATCGACCTAGTTGGAGATTCGCGTATGCGGGGGCCGACATCGACGTAGGGTATGAGGTTTTCTGCTGACGCGCGGCGGCTGCGGTGCCCGGGCGGACACGCCGGGGATTTCGCCCGCTGCCTGGCGCCCTTGCCGCCATCCGGCTTTCGCGCTCGCATTCTTTTGGATGCAGGCGTGTTTTTCGTGGCGCGCACGGGTCCCCCGGGGCGCGCCGTGCATTTTCGGGAGTTTTCAGCAAGCCGGGGTGACTGCATACGCGCCGGAATCGTCTTTTTGAGCCGGCGGGATCCTTCGGCAGGCGATTTGGGTTGGCTGACGGCGTCCGGCGCGGCGATAACGCGCGTTTCGCGTCGCGCCGTGCCCCAAAACGACGCCAATCGCGCGGCGTCCACGATTCGCGGCACCGCCTGCGGGGGCCGCGATGCTGAAAACTCCGGTTTTTGCACGGTACAAGCGGGGGTACGTTGGGACGAGAAGGGGTGCCCCCGTCTTTTTATGCATGGCATAAGCGAAATTATGCAAGACAATAGGGCGCCATGCGCCGGATACCCAGCCTGGGCGCGCCATACGCCGACGCTTAGGCCCTCGATATCTCGGACATCACCACGCTCTAAATACTAACCCAGCAACAAAATCATCCGTCTTTTCTCCGTCCCCATGGGATCGGGTGTGGTATTCTATCTGCCGGGTATAACTTAGGAATACCAAGTAATACCAACGCCGCAGAAACAAACTCCAGATGCGGGCCAATCGGGTTGCCTTCACAGCCCGTCGCCCAGCCGCGTGGCCCGCATCTATCCGCACTACCGTTGTTTCAAAAAGGAAGCGCCATGGCAGAACACATGACCCCAGTTGTCGCGAAGGTCTTGCCCGAGGAAAAGGCGGCCTTCGCGGCGGCAACCCAGCTCGTGGGCACCACGCCGTCCAACGCCATCCGCATGTTTATCGCCGCGTTCAATCGCTGCGGCACTTTCCCGTTCGACATTTCGCCCAGCGGGGCCTTTGGCACTGCACCCGATTCTCATCAACAATGACTGTCCCAAACTGCCGGTACTTGGGGACGTTCATTTTCTGCCGGCAGTTAAGGAACGTCCCTCAGTGCCGGGTTTTGAGGAGGTTGGCATGCTCAATGCGATA
Source organism: Collinsella sp. LCP21S3_A9 (assembly GCF_052118785.1). NCBI lineage: Bacteria > Bacillati > Actinomycetota > Coriobacteriia > Coriobacteriales > Coriobacteriaceae > Collinsella > Collinsella sp. LCP21S3_A9. The sequence goes on from NZ_JBQKGN010000002.1 coordinate 4,050, forward strand.
GCGTGGGCGCTTGCCTGTTTTGGCGTCGTCGCTGTCGATATTGCCCTGAGCGTCGTTTTGTTCTCCGCCCTTGGCGTCGCATCGGTGTTCATGGGTTTTTCGATCGATGACCTCGACATTCAATTGCTTCAGGCCGCCGCTCAGACGGCGTCGTTTTTGATGGCGCTGCTGTGGTGGCGTTATCTGTGGCCGCGCTCGTTTATGGCGCGTTCGCAAAGCGAGCATCCGCTCGGCGGGGGAGCGCGTGGGGCGTGGAAACGCATCGCCTGCGTTATCGTGATCGGTCTTGCCCTGCAGGTGGTCGTTAGCTACGTGACCGACGCCGTGCTGTCGCTGTTGCCCGATGCCGCGGCCGACTACAGCGAGCTTGTCGAGGAAACGGGCATGGGCGATACCAGTCCTCTTGCCGTCCTGACCACGGTGCTCGGCGCGCCGTTTTGCGAAGAGCTCCTGGTGCGCGGTGTCATCTTTGAGTTTTCGCTGCGTGCGTTTAATCCCCAGTGCCGTCCGCTCTGGAAGCGCCGGCGTCGTGCGAGTGCGCAAGACGGCGCCATAGTGCCCTGGGCGGCCCCAAGCACGTGGGGTGTCGCCGCGGCGATTGTGCTGCAGGCGGCAATCTTCGGTTTTATGCACATGAATTGGGTGCAGGGTTGCTACGCGGGTGCCGCCGGCCTCATCTTTGGTTGGGTGCTCGTGACGACCGGAAAGCTCCGCTACACGATCTTGCTGCACTTTGCCTTTAACGCCGGGTCGTATCTCATGGGCCTGCTCTGGTTTGTGAACACGCCGGTCGACGTGGCAATTACGGTCGCTATCGCCGGCGTCATCCTCGTTGAGGCAATGCGCTCGCTGCGCCACGCGTGTGGGATGGACGCAGCGAGCGCACTGCTGCCTTAGTTGCGGCGACCGCCTCCGTTGGCACCCTGACGCCCCTGAGCCGCACGGTTGCGCCCGGCGGTGTTCTGCGCGCGCGACATGCCGCCGTGGCCCTTGCCGCCCTTGGGCCCCCTGGCTCCAGCGCCGCCAGCGCCACCGTGGCCCTTGCCGCCCTTCTTGCCGGTGCCATGTCCGCCGCCGGCAGATGTCTCGCCCGGGCGTGGCGGCACGGGGCGGATCAGGCAATGCTTGGTGTAGCCGATCAAATCGCGACGCCCGGCTTTCTCTAGCGCCTCGCGCACGAGCTTGTAGTTCTCGGGCTTGCGATACTGGATGAGCGCGCGCTGCATGGCCTTCTCGTGCGGGTCGCGCGCCACATAGATCGGCTCCATGGTGCGCGGGTCCACGCCGGTGTAGTACATGCACGTCGACATGGTGGACGGCGTGGGGTAGAAGTCCTGCACCTGCTCGGGCATGTAGCCCATGTCTCGCACGGCCTCGGCAAGGTCCACGGCTTCCTTCATCGTCGATCCGGGATGGCTCGAGATCAGATACGGCACCACGTACTGCTTGAGTCCGTACTCGCGGTTCAAGCGTTCAAATTTACGGCAGAATGCGTCGTAGACGGCTCGGCTCGGTTTGCCCATCACGGACAGCACCGCGTCGCTTACGTGCTCGGGTGCTACGCGTAGCTGGCCCGAGACGTGGTGCTCCAGCAGCTCGCGCAAAAACTCGTCCGAGGCATCGGCCATGGTGTAGTCGAAGCGGATGCCGCTGCGGACAAAGACTTTCTTGACGCCCGGCAGCTGGCGCAGGTCGCGCAGCAGCTGGGTGTAGCCGCTCTCGTCGACCACCATGTTCTTGCACACGCTCGGCCACAGGCATCGCTTGTTCTTGCATACGCCGTGCTTGAGCTGCTTGTCGCAGGCGGGACGGCTAAAGTTGGCCGTCGGCCCGCCCACGTCGTTGATATAGCCCTTAAACTCGGGATCGCGCGTGAGCAGCTCGGCCTCGCGCATGATCGAGTCGTGGCTGCGCATCTGCAGCACGCGGCCCTGGTGGAAGGTGAGCGCGCAAAACGAGCACTCGCCAAAACAGCCGCGGTTGGAGCTAATGGAAAACTTGATCTCGGCAAAGGCCGGCACGCCGCCCGCTGCGTCGTAATCGGGATGCCAATCGCGTGCGTAGGGGAGCTCGGCAACCTCGTCCATCTCGTCGGTGGTGAGCGTCGCCGACGGCGGGTTCTGCACCACATAGACGCTGTTGGGGTAGGGCTCTACCAGGCGATGTCCGGTGATGGGGTCCATATTCTGCTGCTGCACGTTAAAGCTGCGCGCGTAGTTGAGCTTGTCGGCGGTAAGGTCGTCCCAACTGGGCAGCAGGTCATAGTCGTAGACCTCGTCGAGCGAACCCGTGCGGTAGACGGTGCCATTGATATAGGTGATCTGATCGACGGGCAGTCCCGCGTCGAGCGCGTCGGCGATCTCGACAATCGCGTGCTCGCCCATGCCGTAGATGAGGATGTCGGCACCCGAGTCGAGCAGTACCGAGCGCTTGAGCTTGTCCTGCCAGTAGTCGTAGTGGGCCAAGCGACGCAGGCTTGCCTCGATGCCGCCGATGATGATGGGGGCGTCCTTGAATGTCTGGCGGATGAGGTTGCCGTAGACCGTGACGGCACGGTTGGGGCGGTGTCCCTCCTCGCCACCGGGGGTATAGGCGTCGGTGTGGCGGCGGTGCTTGGTCACCGAATAGTGGTTGACCATGGAGTCCATGTTGCCGGCGCTGACGAGAAAGCCCAGGCGCGGCTCGCCGAGCACGGTGATGCTGGCGGGGTCGGTCCAGTCGGGTTGGCAGATGATGCCCACCTTGTAGCCGTGCGCGTCGAGGACGCGGCTGATGATGGCCATGCCAAAGCTGGGATGGTCCACGTAGGCGTCGCCGCAGATGTAGACAAAGTCGCACTGGTCCCAGCCGCGCGCATCCATGTCGGCGCGGCTGACGGGGAGGAACTTATCGCGGCCCGGGCGCCAGGGGCGGACAGGCGCTGCCGGGGCATGCGCGGGGCGCGAGCCCTGGGCTTTGCTTCCACGCTTTTGCTGCTGGCCGCGTTGGGCATGCTTGCCGTGCTGGTTGTGCTGAGCGTCCTGGGGCTTTTTTGCCACGATTCCTCCCGGTGTTTGTATACTGCACGTAATTGTAACCAGTCTTTTTGGGACGGGGCTAAAAAGACTGGTGGAGTACACGAGGTGTCGGGTGTCGATGCCGCGCCCGCCCTTTGTTTCCAGACGATGTATCTGCGCGTTGGGGAAGCCGTCTCGCGGGCGCGCCATGTTGTCAATGGGTTACAGTATGAACGGCGGCTATGTTTCCGCCAACGCACGAGAGGGTCGTCAACAAGGAGGGCGCACGACGATGCAGCGTGCCAAACAGATATCGGAGTCTATTGAGCTGGGCATCATCTTGGCGCTCGCCGGTGGCTTTATGGACGTTTATTCGTACATTGGGCGCGACCATGTTTTCGCCAACGCGCAGACGGGCAACATCTTGCTGGTGGGCGTGAGCATCTCGGAGGGCAATTGGGCGCTCGCGGGGCGCTATTTCTTCCCTGTGGTGTCGTTTGCCGTGGGCATTATGCTTGCCGACCTGGTGCACGAACGGTTTGGCAGCGTGATTCACTGGCGCCAGGTGACGGTGTTCTTTGAAGCCGTCATCTTGCTGGGCGTGAGCTTTATCCCCGGTGGCGGCTACAACTTGCTCGCCAACTGCCTCATCTCGTTTGCCTGCGGTATGCAGGTCGAGAGCTTCCGCAAGATCCACGGTCACGGCATTGCCACGACCATGTGCATCGGTAACCTGCGCAACGCGCTGCAAAACGTGGACGACTACATCATCACCCACAAGCGTGGCTTTTTGGAAAACGGCCTGCTGTACTTTGGCGTGATCTTTACCTTTGTGTTTGGCGCTGTGCTGGGAAACTGGTGTATTGAGCGCATGGGGCTGCACGCTATTGCGGTGGCGAGCGTGCTGCTGTTCGTGGCGTTTGCCATCATGTTTATCGACCGCGAGCGCGACCTGCGTTTTCGCTGGAAGCGCGCCTGCGAAGATTGGAAAGAGGCCTGCCAAAAATAGCGGCAGGGTGTGGCAAGGGGCTGACCCCTTGCCACACTGATCAATAATGGGGAGGGGGCGGTCATCTCGGCCGCCCCTTTTTTGTTTAATGGTCAGGCGGTGACGATACCAGTTGTTGAAACGCTTTAAATAATCTGACGTTCTCACGCGTTTTTCGCTTCAAAAGCGTTAGGATGGGAGCCATAGCGTGGGGCGTAATGGGTGCCCCGCACACGATGGGAGGCTATCAATGGCTAATCGTTTCGTTCTCAACACCATTTCTTATCATGGCTCCGGCGCCATCAAGGAGATCCCCGGCGAGCTCCAGCGTCGCGGCTACAAGAAGATTTTCGTCTGCTCCGACCCCGATCTGGTCAAGTTTGGCGTTACCGCTAAGGTGACCGATGAGCTCGATGCCGCCGGCATCGCTTGGAGCCTCTACTCCGAGATCAAGCCCAACCCCACTATCCAGAACGTCAAGGACGGCGTCGAGGCCTTCAAGGCCGCCGAGGCTGATGCTATCGTGACCGTCGGTGGCGGCTCCTCTATGGACACTGCCAAGGCCATCGGCATCATCATCAACAACCCCGAGTTCGCCGATGTCCGCAGCCTCGAGGGCGTTGCTCCCACTAAGAACCACGCCGTGTTCACCATCGCCGTGCCGACGACCGCCGGTACCGCTGCTGAGGTGACCATCAACTACGTCATCACCGACCCCGAGAAGGTCCGCAAGTTCGTGTGCGTCGACACCAACGACGCCCCCGAGGTCGCCGTCGTCGACCCCGACATGATGGCTTCCATGCCCGCCGGCCTGACCGCTTCCACCGGCATGGACGCTCTGACCCACGCCATCGAGGGCTACACCACCAAGGGCGCTTGGGAGCTCTCCGACATGTTCCACTTTGAGGCCATCAAGCTGATCAGCGAGAACCTGCGCGACTCCGTTGCCGAGGCCAAGTCCGGCCAGCCCGGCTCCGGCCGCGAGGGCATGGCTCTTGGTCAGTATGTCGCCGGCATGGGCTTCTCTAACGTTGGCCTGGGCATCGACCACGCCATGGCTCACACCCTGTCCGCTCACTACGACACCCCGCACGGCGTCGCTTGCGCCATGCTGCTGCCGATTGCCATGGAGTTCAACAAGCCGGTTTGCGCCGAGCGCCTGGCCAAGGTCGCCGTCGCCATGGGCGTTGACACCACGGGCATGAGCACCGATGAGGCTGCCGACGCCGCTATCGCCGCCGTTAAGCAGCTCTCCGCTGACGTGAACATCCCGCACGTCTGCGAGGCCATGAAGGCTGACGAGATCGAGGTCCTGGCCAAGGACGCCATGGCCGATGCTTGCTTCCCGGGCAACCCGCGTGAGGCGACGCTCGACGACGTCATCGAGCTCTTCAAGAAGATCTGCCCGGCTGCCTAACATGGTTCGGCGGTCCCCTGCCCGTTAGCCCCACAATCGTCCTCGGACATGTCGGAGGCCCCGCTGCGCACTACGTGCGGCGGGGCCTCCTTCTGTCCTGCGGAAAGATTCTGGGGCTAACGGGCGGGGCCCGCCGGCTCGTTATCGTGGTGGGCGCTGCTCTGAGAAGCCCGATGGGTTGTCTCGCTAGGTAAAAAGATGGTTCGCGGTGGTATTGTTGCTGTGGGTTTAATTCGATATGAAAGGGTGACTTTGGTGTCCAAGATGGATTCTACGCTCTCCTATATTACTGACCAGTTGAAGGCGCTTACCTCGATTGCTTCGCCTACGGGCTATACCCGTGCGGCGACTGATTATCTAATGGAAACGTTGCGCGATATGGGCTTTGGCCCCGAGTGTTCCAATAAGGGCAACGTGCTGGTTGAGCTTGGCGGCGAGGGCGAGCCGCTTGTGTTGGCGAGCCATGTCGATACCCTGGGCGCCATGGTGCGCTCCATTAAGGACAATGGTCGCCTGCGTCCCACGACGCTCGGCGGGCATCAGTGGTCTACGGCCGATGGCGAGAACTGCACCGTCTACACGCGCGATGGCAATGTGTACACGGGTGTGGTCCTCAATACCGAGCCTTCGGCGCACGTGGCCGACGAGCCGGTCAAGACCATCGAGAAGAACATGGAAATCCTGCTCGATGAGAATGTCGACAGCAAGGATGACGTGCTTGAGCTGGGCATTCAGACGGGCGACATCATCGCTATGGATCCGCGCACCACGGTGACGGAGAGCGGCTATATTAAGAGCCGCTTCTTGGACGACAAGCTGTCGGCCTCCATTTTGCTGGGTTTGGCGCGTGCCGTCGCCGCTGGCGAGGTGACGCTTTCGCGCAAGGTTTCACTGCTCTTTACGGTGTACGAGGAGGTCGGCCACGGCGGTGCCTTTGTGCCGGCCGACACGCGCGAGATGATCAGCGTTGACATGGGTTGCGTGGGTGACGATCTGGGCTGCACCGAGCGCATGGTTTCGATTTGCGCCAAGGATTCGGGCGGCCCCTACAACTACGATCTGGTGACCACGCTGTCCAATATCGCGCGCGAGCTGGAGCTCGATTACGCCATCGACGTGTACCCGCATTACGGCTCAGACGTTGAGGCCACGCTTTCCGCCGGCTACGACATCCGTCACGGCCTGATCGGCCCTGGCGTGTACGCGAGCCACAACTACGAGCGCAGCCACATCGACGGCGTGCGCAATACCTACGAGCTGGTTCGCGCCTACGTTCAGCGCTAGGGGATCAGCTTGCGACTCGGCTGACCAATCGCTAAAGCCCGATTTCTCGGGCTTTTTTTCGCTTTGGGTCGTTTAGTATTATGATGTATGTAATCTATTAACTAAACGTGTAAATTACTTAACGAGGTGATGCGGTGTATGGATACGTCTGAGTACTTGTCTATGGGTGATGCTGCCCGCCTGCTGGGCGTTACGAAAGCCCGCATATCTCAACTTGCCGCATCGGGAACGCTCGCGTGCGATATTGTGGGCGGACGGAAGATGGTCGAGTACAATTCCGCGGTCGCTTATCAAAAGGTCCGCAAACGTGGACGCCGTCCTGCGGCCGATGTGGGGCGCAAGTTTACGCTGATGTCGGCCGACCATGAGGTCGCGCATGTCTCATTTGATTCGTCGCGCGAATTTCCCTTCGAAATCGCGGAGGTCCTCGATGCACAACGAATGCCGTTTGGCACGTGCTCGAGCTCTTCTCCTACGGTGAATAAACGGGAACTCAACGTGTGGTGGAGCCATCGGTCGGTGCCCGATGTTCGCCCCGGACTCGTCTCGCGCTATCGTGAACTGGGAATTGCCAGTGGCATCGAGGTCCCGGTTCAGTGCCTGGGCCTCTCGCTTTCGGATTGCTATTGGCTGCGGCCGGCAGAATGCGACGGGCTCAAATGGCGAAACCTCAATTACTTCGAGAATGATTTTGAGCGATCGGCGCCCGAGGGACGTTCGGGTTGGCTGGAGGGCATCGGTCTTAATAATCCGGATAACACGTCCGAGGGCGAGCTCCCTAAATCGTGGATGATTCGCAACGCTGTTCGCGTTCTGGTCAAGGGGTGCGGCATGGACGATCAGCGTCCCTTTAACGAGGCGGTTGCAACGGCTCTACATCGTCGCTTGTTGTCGGAGGGCGAGTTTGTTCCTTATACGGTTGAGCGGATGTTCGATGGCCCTGTGTGTCTGTGCGACGACTTTCTTGACGGCCGCGAGGAATACGTTCCGGCTGTTTACGTTAAGGGCGCACTTGGTAGCCAGCGGGGAAACTCGACATACGACCGGTACTGCCGCTTCCTTGGTAAGCATGGAGCAGACGAGGCTGCCGTGAGAAGGTCTATGTCGCAGATGATTGTCTGCGATGCCCTTTTGGCCAACAGCGATCGCCATTGGCGAAACTTCGGCATCATCCGCAATGTCGACACCCTGGAGATAAGGCCTGCTCCGCTGTTCGATAGCGGCAACTGCCTGTGGTACAACGTACCAACTGCCGTGCTCGCAGCTGGGGAGTTTGGGTTTTCTGCTAAGCCGTTTGGGCCCGACCCTTCCGTCCAGCTGGCGCTTGCGGACTCACTCGATTGGTTCGATTCATCGCGGCTCAACGGATTTGTTGATGAGGCGATCGAGATTCTTTCGCAGAGCGAATGGGCCACAGCGGAGGGCCGGCTCGAGTCCATTTGCCGCGGCCTCGAGCGTCGCGTTATCGAGGTGAATGCTGCTGTTGAAGTGCTTCGACACGTGCGGCGATAATCCTGCGGCTACCTGATGGCGGCGGTTACGGTGCCGCCGCCCAGGACGACGTCGCCGCGATAGATAACGACGGCCTGGCCGGGGGCGACGGCGCGCTGCGGCTCGTCAAAGGTCAGAAGCATCTGTCCGTCGGCGCCACGTGTAAGGATCGCTGCCTGGTCCTTTTGACGGTAACGGTACTTGGTGCCCACGCGAATGTCGCCGGACGTGAGCTCTGCCTCCATGCGGTCGGCAGGGGCGCTCCAGATCCAGTCGTTGGCCGTGAGTGCTGTCGCCGTCAGGTCCTCAGCCTCGCCTAGATGCACAATGTTGTTGGCGGCATCGACGCCCGTTACATACACGGGGCGCGCCATCGCGACGCCCAAGCCCTTGCGCTGGCCGACGGTATAGCGCAGTGCGCCGTTGTGGCGTCCGACCACGCTGCCGTCGCGCCATACAATATCGCCCGGCTCGGCGGCATGCCCGCAGCGGCGCTCGATATAGCCCGCGTAGTCGCCGTCCGCGATAAAACAGATATCCTCGCTCTCGGCCTTCTTGGCGTTGATGAAGCCCTGCTCGGCGGCAATGCGGCGCACGTCGCGCTCTTTGTCCAACCCTGCCAGCGGAAAGATTGTGCGTGCCAGGCGCTCTTGCGTGAGCGAATACAAAAAGTAACTCTGGTCCTTCTTGGAGTCTTCGCCGCGGTGCAGCTGCCAGGTGCCATCGGGCGCTTGGCTCGTTTTGGCGTAGTGACCCGTGGCAATGTAGTCACAGCCCATATCGAGCGCCGCGTCGAGCAGCGCGCCAAACTTAATATGGCGGTTGCAGATGATGCACGGGTTGGGCGTCAGCCCCTTCTGATAGGCGGTCACGAAGCGCTCGATAACGTTGCGGTCGAAGGCCTGCTGCAGGTCGAGCACATGGTGAGGTATCCCCAGGCGATCGGCGACGGCCTTTGCATCGGCGATGTCACGGTCGACCTTGCTCATGCCCGTGACGGGATCGGGCGCAGGGCAGGTGAGGCGCATAGTGGCACCGACGCATTCGTAGCCTTGGCACTTGAGCAGATAGGCAGTCACGCTGGAATCGACGCCGCCGCTCATGGCGACGAGCACGCGCTTGTTGTGCATGGGGAGGTTCTCCTTGGTGGCATGTGGCCAAAAAAGAAAAGCGGCGCGGGAGGCTGGTTCCGCGCCGCAGACATTGTAGCAAGTTCGGACGTCTCGTGGGACACCCTGACGGGATGGGCTCAGACCGCCGGGAGAGAGAGGAGGCAGGTTCGTCCCTGAGCTCAACCTATGGGAAAAAAGGCTCTAGTCCTGGAACAGTGCCGTGGACAGGTAGCGCTCACCGGTATCGGCGAGCAGTGCCACGATGGTCTTGCCCTCGTTCTCGGGGCGCTTGGCCAGCTGCAGCGCGGCCCACACGGCGGCACCGGACGAAATGCCCACGAGCACGCCCTCCTTGTGGCCCACGGCGCGGCCGGTGGCAAAGGCGTCGTCGTTCTCGACGGGGATGATCTCGTCATAGACCTGGGTGTCGAGGACGTCGGGCACAAAGCCGGCACCGATGCCCTGGATCTTGTGCGGACCGGCCTGGCCCTTGGAGAGTACCGGGGAGGTGGCGGGCTCGACGGCGACAACCTGAATCTCGGGGTTCTGCTCCTTGAGGAACTCGCCCACACCGGTCACGGTGCCGCCGGTGCCAACGCCGGCGACGAAGATGTCGACCTTGCCGTCGGTGTCGTCCCAGATCTCGGGGCCGGTCGTGGCCTTATGGATGGCGGGGTTGGCGGGGTTCACGAACTGGCCGGCGATGATGCTGTTGGGGGTCTCCTTCTGCAGCTCCTCGGCCCTGGCGATGGCGCCCTTCATGCCCTTGGAGCCGTCGGTGAGCACGAGCTGTGCGCCGTATGCCTGCATAAGCTTGCGGCGCTCGACGGACATGGTTTCGGGCATGGTGATGATCACCTTGTAGCCGCGAGCCGCCGCCACCGAGGCGATGCCGACGCCGGTGTTGCCGCTCGTGGGCTCGATGATGGTATAGTCGCCGCCGCGCACGAGCTTGCCGGCCTTCTCGGCCTCGTCAATCATGTTCTTGGCGACGCGGTCTTTGACGGACCCGGCGGGGTTGAAGTATTCCAATTTGACGAGCACGCGGGCCTTGAGGTCCTCATCGGCCTCAAAGTGAGTGAGCTCCAAAAGCGGGGTGTGGCCGATAAGCTGATCGATGGACGTATAAACCTTGCTCATGGTGAACCTCCAAAGTGTTCAAATGACTGGATACCGTGTGGTTTTACGGTGGCCTAGTAGCTAAACCTATAAACCTTATAGGTTGTTTGTTTAGCTGTTGGCAAGCATAGTAGACACTAAAGCCTAGTAATGCAATAGGAAATAGGAGATTATTACGAGCTGATTAACCACCTTGACCGGAACGGGTATTTTCAAAGCCAATTTTTCGGCTAGAATTTCAACGGATTAAAAGACCGAAAGGCAGCACTATATATGTTGGTTTCTACTAAGGGCAGGTACGCCCTGCGCGTTATGGTCGACCTGGCCGAGCACCAGGCGGCCGGTCGCATCCCGCTCAAAGAGATCGCGGCGCGACAGGGGATTTCCGAGAAATATCTCGAGAACATCTTGGCTACGCTCGTGCGCGCCAACATGCTTTCGGGCATGCGCGGCAAGGGCGGCGGCTACGTGCTCACGCGCCCGCCCGAGCAGTACACGGTGGGAGAGATCTTGCGCCTGACCGAGGGCAGCCTGGCGCCGGTCGCCTGCCTGGATGGCGACTGCAAGGGCTGCTCGCGATCTGACGAGTGCCCCACGCTCGACGTGTGGAAGAACCTGGACAAGCTCATCAACGACTACCTCGACGGTGTGACGCTCGATGCGCTCGTCGCCCCCAACGGGGGCTACGACTACGTCATCTAGCCCCACCAGCCATTTGGTGACGGGGTAGAAATGGTAGATTCTTTTGTCCTCTGAGGCTTGACAAAGGCGAAGGCCGTCCATCGTTGCGATGGACGGCCTTCGTTTTGGCGTGTTGTGGCGGTCCGTATCCGGTTGCTTTAGTTCCCGGCGATGCTGTCGAAGATGCTTCGAGTGATGGACACCAAAATGCTACCCATAAAGGCCGACCCAAAGCTGGCAATGGAGATGCCCGCGCCCAGCAGATTTACCGATAGGTAGCTGGCAAGCTCGAGCATAAAGCTGTTGACTACAAGCTGAAAAATACCCAGCGTGATAATGGTGAGCGGCAGCGAGATGACCGTCAGGAGCGGCTTGACGAGCGAGTCGACGACGTTGAGGAACAGTCCCACAAAGGCAAAGCAGACCCAGGCGTCGGCCATGCCGAAGGGCTGAATGCCGGGGACGAGGAACGTGGCGATCGCGATAGCGATTGAGGTCAAAAGCCAGTTGAGCAAGAAGCGCATGGTGGGTTCCTTTCCGGTGCGCGTGACGTGTTGGTGGCGCGTAAGCTCGTTTGCCGCGGCGAATCGGATGGTTGCCTTGGCGTGCGCCTCTGCGTTGGGCGCCCATTGTCTCAGATATTCGTGGAGCTTGCGTGCGCATTCGGTTTCAAAACGGCGTTCGTCCTAAAAAACGCGCCGCTGACAGAGAGTCTTGTCACTTTAGTTTGGTGGTGTGCTAAACTGCTACGGGCAAAAGCCACATGCGTTGCCCTATTGCATAGAATGGGCGAACGATGCCCGGTGCCAGTATCAACTTCGATGCCTTTTGGCGGGTTTGGCGGTGATCGATGAATATTGAGAACATGTTTGACAAGCCTGATGTCAAGCAGCTAGTCCACGCATTTAGTCTTTTGGACGACGAGAAAGATATCCAAGCGTTTTTGACCGATATCTGCACACCGCGCGAGATTTGCGATCTATCGCAGCGTCTGCAGGTCGCGCGCTACCTGGATGAGGGCGAGCCCTATGTCGAGGTTCAGGTCCGTACCGGCGCTTCGTCCACCACGGTGAGCCGTGTATCCAAGGCGCTCAACGGCGAGTACGGTGGCTACCGCAAGATCCTCATTAAGCTGGAGGATGGCGAATAGGCCGCGGCAAAACGAATTGTGAAAAACCGCTCCTCCGGGGGCGGTTTTTATATGCCGAATAATTGGTGCAAAGGGGCCAGGTTCGCTTGCACCAATGTGGCGCAAGCGAACCTGTCCCCCTTGCACCGACGGACGAGTCTGCCCCCTTGGCACCAATGTGGTGCAAAGCGACTTGTCTCCAAAGCGCCAAAAGATGAAGCTGCGGTGGCAATGTGTCCGCTTGGGCGGGTAGGATGGATGCATTGATTATTGCGAACAGTTTGAGTGGAGGGCCATGCCTGTTCGAATCTATACCACTAATGCCGGCACGGATTTGAGCGATGCCGAATCGGCGCTGCTTGCCGACCTTATTGCCCGCCACGGGCGTGCCGTGCTGCTGGCGCCAACGTTTGCCGAGCTCGACCTGTGCCGTCATGATGCGGCGGAAGCCGGCGTTTCGCTGGGCATCGATTACAAGACGCCCGCGTCGTGGCTTCGCTCGCTTTGGGAGCTTTTGGGCGACGGGCGCGGTTTCGTCGACAACCTGCAGCGCCAGATGCTGTTTTCGGACATGGTCACGCGTCTCGATGATGTCGACCTGCAGCCGCTTTCGCGCAGCCAGGGCACGGTGCGCATGCTTGCGCGCATGGCCCGCGATGTGCTGCCAGGTGTGGCGGGGACAGCTGCCGAGCGATGCCGTGGCAACAATTGCCGGCCTGAGCCAAAAAGCGATGCCGAGGCTCGTGTGTTCGAGCTTTTGCGTGCCTACGCGGGCGGTTTGGACCGTCGAGATATGGTCGAGCCCTGCGAGGCGGCTGACATTATGGCCAGCGCCCTGGCCGATAATCTGCCGGCGCGCGCCCGTGCCGTCTGTGTACGCGGCGTCACGTCGTTTACGCACGGTCTGCTCGAGCTGCTGTCTGCTGTGGCGAACAGTGGGGGAGAGGTCGTCGTGCTGCTTGCTCGCGAGCAGGCGGCGATGCGCGAGGAACTTGCCGCGGCATTTGATGCCAGCGGTGTGCTGTTTGAGGTCGCGCCGCTGGGGGAGGACGCCGTCGCGTCTGATGCCGCTTGTGGAGCTACCGCTCAGCCTGCCTTTATTGAGGTCGCTGGCCCCCACGCCCGTGCTCATGCTTATGCGGACGCAATTGATGATCTGGTAAAAGCGTGCCAGGGTTTCGGGGCCGACGATACCGCCGGCCTCTCCGCCGACCCCGTACGCGTGCTCGTTGTTTCTGCCCGGGCACCCCAGCTGTTCGGTGAGCTCGCCTCTCGTCTGGCGGCTCGTCATATCGCTGCCGAGACAACTGAATTCACGGCGTTTTCCCAATCCATTGCGGGCAGGCAGTTTGCGGCGCTTGCCAGCTTGATCGAGCGCATGAAGGCGGCCGATAAGGGTGTGGCGTCAAAGACCGAGTGGTGGCCCGCGCCGGAGCTTACCGACTGGATCTACAGCCCGCTTTCGGGCGCTGATGCAGCCAATGCCCGTATCTTCGATAAGAATATGCGTCTCTCGCGTAGCAAGACTACCGCGGGCGCTAAGAGCCTGCTGCAGAGCGTGCAAGGCCAGGTGAGGGGCGCACGCAAGGCGGCGAGCGACGAAAACTGGTTTAAGAACGTACCGTGTGTGGTCTCGGACGTGTTCCAGGCACTGTGGCGCGACAAGCCCGTGACGGCGCTCAAGGCCATGCTTGCCGTTGCCGAGGCGTTGCCCGATCGCTCGCTGGGCAGCCTGGATGGCCAAGCTCGTCGCCAAGCGGAGACGGCCCTGCTGCGCCACGCCATCGACATCCTTATGAATGACGCCCGCGCGCTCGACGTGTCGCAGGCCGCGACCGTGCCCGTGCTCGATGGCATTCGCACCAAGGTGGACAAGCGTAGCACCGCCTACGATTACGAGACCTACGAGGTTGACGGTGCGCCACGTGCCCAGGTTCGCTTTGCCTCGCTTGCCGATGCGGCGGCTCTGCGCCCCGGCAGCTACGATGCCGTGCTGTTTGCCGATGTCGATCTGGACAGCTATCCGCTCTCACACGAGGAAGGACCGCTGGCCACGTTGGCTGCGAGCCTTGGTCGCGAGGGCGTGACGCTTGAGCCTGCGGCCTTGTTGCGCGTGCGCTTTGGCCACGCGATGCGGGCGGCACGTGGCCCAGTTGCGCTTGCGCGCGTGACGCACGATCGCCAGGCGCGCGAGTGCTATCCGGCTGCCGTGTGGACCGAGTTGCGGGCGCATGCCGAGGCCACCGGTGCCGCTCAGGTGACATGCGTGGGCGAGGGCGATATCGTAGGTGATTTTGACCCTGCAGCCGGCAAGGGCCTCAAGCGCGAGCGCGTGGCATGCGAGGCTCCTCAGCATTTGAGCGAGGCGGCCGTGCCATATCTGGTCTTGCGCCGTCGGGACGGCGAGGGCGAGGACGCGCCGCTTGTACCGCGTCTGACGTCTGCCTCGCAGATCGAGGCCTATTCCACCTGCCCGCTGTGCTGGTTCGTTTCGTATCGCGTTAAGCCCCAGTCTATCGACGCGGGTTTTGGCAACATGGAGAAGGGCAACTTTGTCCACGACGTGCTGGAACATCTGCATGCCCGTTTGCCCCAAGAGGGCATGGAGCGTGTGACGCCCGAAAACCTGCCGCGTGCGCAGGAGCTGCTGCACGAGGTCTTTGCCGAGACCTTGGCCGAGCACGCCGGCAAGCGTGGCAACGAGGGCCCGCTGGTGCCGCTCTCGCCGGTGGAGGAGCGCCAGGTGGCCGAGATCTTGCCGCAGCTGGAGGGCGTGCTTGCCTACGAGTCCGAGGCGCTTGCCCCCTTCGCTCCGCGCTACCTGGAGTTTGCGTTCAACGAGCTCCAGGTCGAGTATGCCGGCTGGCCGCTCGGCGGGCGCATCGACCGTGTGGATGTGGATGCCGAGAATCGCGCTGTGGTGATTGACTACAAACATCGCACGGGCGTTGAGGAGTTTAAGCTCGCCGACCCTACGGTGCGCGACGAGGAATCGGGCACGGCGCCCATCGACGATCCGCGCTGGTTGCCGCCACATACCCAAACGCTCATCTACGCCCAGGCCATGCGCCGGGCGCTGGATTTGGATACCCGTGCGGCACTCTATTTTTCGACCAAGGGCGGCAAGCCCGCGTTGCGCGGTGCCGCGAGCGCCGAGCTGCTCGAGGAGGAGCGTGGCGACGGTCGCATCCCGGGCCTTAAGAAAGGTTTCCCCGGCGAGGGTGGCAGCATGGACTTCGACGCCCTGCTCGATCGCGTGGAGGCCGGCATTGCCGAGCGCTTGCGCGAACTCGAGGCGGGCAACGTCACTGCTGTCGACCCGGCGTCGACGCAGGCCGCGCATGCCCGCTGCTCGTATAACCACGAAGGAACGTTTGTAAGGAGGGACGTGTAGACCATGGATCTTTCGACCTTGATGCCGCAACAGCTGCAGATCGTCAAGACGCTCGACCGTCCGCTGTTTGTCTCGGCGGGCGCCGGTTCGGGCAAGACCTTTACCCTCACGCGCCGCATCGTCTACGCGCTCTCGCCCGAATCCGGTCCGTTCGTCGAGCATCTGGACCAGGTGCTCGCCATTACCTTTACCAAGGATGCCGCGGCCGAGATTCGCGATCGCGTGCGCCGTGCGCTTATCGACGAGGGCATGGACGAGGAAGCGCTGACCGTCGACGACGCGTGGATCTCGACCATTCACGGCATGTGCTCGCGTATCCTGCGCGCACACGCGCTGGAGTTGGGCATCGACCCCGAGTTCACGGTGCTCACCGATACCGACGAGCTCATGGACCAGGCTGTTGAGCATGTGCTGGCCCGCGCGACGGCACCCGATGCCGCCCCCGAGCTCGCGGCATCGCTCAAGGCCCTCTACGCCTGGTATCCTATGGCGGGCGAGGGCGGTCCCTTTGGCGCCGGCACGACCATCAAGGGTCTGGTGCGCGACCTGCTGGAGCTCTCGAGCCAGCTGCCGGGCGGTATGGACGACGTGTGCGTGGCGCGCGGCCAGGCCGATACCTCGGCGCTCGCCGATGCCTATCGATCGGCGCTGGGCGCAAGCAAGGCCGCGACCGAGAAGGCGCAGACGGCGCTCGACGCCATCGACGCGTTCGAGGCGAGCGGCAAGACCATGGCCGATGCGGCGCGACTCATGATGTCGTGCACCATGCCGCGCGCGAGCAAGGCCTTCCCCAAGGAGCAGGTCGAGCTGCTCAAGGCCGAGGCCGCCGATGCATTTATCAATATCGTGCTTGCCTGCGGTGCCCCCGCGCTCGATGCACTGGTGGGCTTGGCCCGCTCTGTAGAGGCCGAGTATCGCGCACTGAAGGCTGCCCAGTCCGCCCTCGATAATAACGACCTGCTACGCATGGCCTACGAGGCCCTGCGCGATTACCCTGCCATTCGTGCTGCGTACGAGGGCCGCTTTAAGATGGTCATGATCGACGAGTTCCAGGATACCGATCAGATGCAGGTCGATCTAATCCGCTACCTGACGGGTGCGGGGGAGCGCGCGCTGTGCACCGTGGGCGATGCGCAGCAGTCGATCTATCGCTTCCGCGGCGCCGAGGTCGAGGTGTTCCGTCGCCAGGAGCGCAAAGTGGAATCGACGGCGGCGTCGGAGACGGTTGCCACGTCCGATGCCCCCGCCGGCGAGCTCGTCAAGCTCGTGCGCAACTTCCGCAGCCACGACGAGGTGCTGCGCTATGTGGCCCGCGTCTTCGACGGCGATGACGGCGGCCTGATGCAGGGCTTTTTGGATCTTGAGGCGAGCGACGGCCGCAAGGACACGCTGGTGGCGGATGCCTCGCGCCGCCAGGCCCTCTTTGTTGCCGGCGGCAGTACGCAGGAGCGCACACAGGCCAAGGCCCGCGCGATCGCGGAGCGATTCCGCGCGCTTGCCGATGCCGGTCAGCCCCAGGGCGGCATGGTGCTGCTGCTGGGCCGCATGACCAACGCAGACGTCTACGCACAGGCCTTCCGTGACCAGGGGCTCGACTGCGTCATCGCGGGCGGCTCAGTCTTTGCCCAAGCTGCCGAGGTGCAGACGGTGCGCGCCCTGGTTTGTGCCCTCGCCAATCCGGCCGATACGGCGCAGGGTCTTATGCCACTGCTGGCCTCGCCGATGTTTGCACTCGGCGCCCAGGAGTTCCTGGCGCTGGCGACCAAACTCGACGATCAGACGGGCGAGACGTCGCGCCGCAACATCGATGCGGGCATCATGAGCGATTCCGATGTGCCGGGCTTGCAGGGCTTGCCGCTCGTGACGCGTGCCCGCGAGGTGCTGCGCTACGCACTGCGTCGCGTGGGGCGTGATTCGTTTGCCGCCATCGCGCGCGACGCGGTCAATGCTTCCGGCTGGTTCGTGCGCCTGGCGCAGCGCGGCCCCGAGGGCAAGGCCATCGCCGCCAACGTGCTCAAGGCGCTCGATGCCGTGGCCGAGGCGGAGGCCGAGTTCGGTAACTCGCCGCGCTCCATTGCGCTTGCCTTCGATCGCTTCCTGGCGGGCAAGGAGGCCCCGGGCGCCCTCAACGAGGAGGGCGACGGCGCGGTGCGCATCATGACGGTTCATGCCTCCAAGGGTCTGGAATATCCGGTCGTGGCGGTCGCCGAGTGCTTTGGCGTGCGTAAGTCCTCGGGTGCGGCACAGATGGGTCGCGTCGAGGGCGGAGCGCAGGTCGTGGCGCTGCCGGCACGCTTCGACGGCGTTAAACTCTCGGACGGTACGTTCGTAAAGGGCGATGACGTCAAAAAGCAGTTTGAGCATGCGTTTAAGGGCAAGGGCACGTCGCTGTGGCTACCGCCGGAGCTCATGGAGGACGTCTGTGCGACGGGTTCTCCCGCCGAGGCATTTGCACGCCTGCGCAACGACGACCTGCAGCTTTCGCTCGAGGAGCGGGCCCGTTTGCTCTATGTTGCCATGACCCGTGCGCGCGAGCTGGTGATCTTGGCGATGGATGCGGGCGTGAGCCGTGGCAAGGTGACGGTGCCGACCTTCGATGTCGAGACCGATCTGACCTACGACGTGTTGCGCCGCATTCTGCCGACCGACGCTCTGGACATGCCGCAGCTCGATGCCGACCGCCTGGTATTCGACAACTCCCAGCCGGGCGACTACGAGCTCATTTCGCTTTCGGACTTTACCTTTGGCGAGCAGGCGTTTGAGGCCAACGCTTCGCTGGATGCCGAGGGCAGGCTCGTTCGTGGCGATACCGATGTCGCCGATAATGCTGCGCACTCAACCGTGCCCGGTCCTGCCGACCCCAAGCCCGATTCGTTTGAACTCGTATATCCCCAGGCGGCGGGCGTGCGCATGGGCACGTGTCCGTTCCCGGCGCGTGATTCGTACAGCTATTCGTCGATCGCCGCGGCGCTCCATGCCGAGACGGAAGACCGTGCCGCCGAGGCGCGTGTTCCCATGGATGAGGCGGGCGACGATGCCGAGTCGGATGGCTCGGAGATGGCCGATGCAGACGTGGTTGCTGCCGAGCCCGCCGGCAACCCCATGGCGCTGGGCTCGGCGTTCCATGCCGCCTGCCAGTGGCTCATCGAGATGGGTGCCGATGCGCTGCCCGCTGAGCGTGCCGATGCGCTGACGCGCCTGTGGTGCCTGACGCCGGAGCAGCGCGAGCGTTTTGACGTTGCCCTGAATCGCTGGCTCAGGTCGTCGGTCCGTGCCGAGCTTCTTGCCTGGCCGTGCGTCCGTGCCGAAGTGCCGTTCTTCTCGCTGGGCTGCGAGGACAAGGACATTGCCCGCTACGGTGCATATGCCGAGGGCGCCATCGATGCGCTGGCGACCGACCCGGCCGATCCGTCACGCGCACTGGTCATCGATTACAAGACGGGTGGCACGCCGGATGAGACACCCGACCAGCTGCTCGAGAAGCACGCCCTGCAGGCGCGCGTCTATTCGGATGTTCTGCATAAAGCGGGCTTTAAGACGGTGACCGTCAAGTTCGTCCGCGTGGAGCAGACGGCCCCAGCTGTCTTAGTCGAGCTCGCCGAGCCCCAGGTGGTCACCTACAACCTCTAACCCTCAGATAACTTGCGGTGGAATCCTTTTCGATTCCACTGCAGCTCAGGGGTAGCTAATTTGGGACGGGGCTCTTTTAGCTACCCCCATACATCGGTTGAGATGTATTCCGACCCCGACTCGTTCGCCGTCAGTCAAAGGGTAGCTAAAAAAGCCCCGTCCCAAATTAGCTACCCGTGTGGGTTTGGCTAGGTTCGGGCGCTGTCCGTGCCGTGGGGTAAAATCGTTCAGTCAGAACACGAACCCGCATCGGAGCTCATCACATGGCATTCGTCCATCTGCACAACCACACTGTTTTCTCCATGCTCGACGGCGCAACCCGTATCCAGGATATGGTCAACCGTGCCGTTGAGCTGGGCATGCCCGCCGTGGCCATTACCGACCACGGCTACATGTATGGCGTGCCCGATCTGGCGCTGGCCTGCGACGCCGTCAACCACAATACGCCCGAGTACAAAACGTGGAGCCACGACAAGGCCTTCTTGGAAAAGGACCGCCGCGACGAGCTGGTGGAGCCCGATCCCGAGGCAAACCCGCGCGAGCATGCCCAGTATGTGAAGGACATGGCCATGTGGGACGAGAAGGGCAATATCGACGAGCTCAAGCCGCCTCTGGTCATCAAGCCCATCTTTGGCTGCGAGGTCTACTTTACGCCGGACGAGACGCTCGCCCGCGACCACAAACCCGAGCTCTACCACATGATCCTTCTGGCCAAGGACCAGGAGGGCTACGTCAACCTGATGCAAACGGTCTCCGAGGCCGCCGTGCAGGGCTTTTACTACAAGCCGCGCGTGACGCTCGACAACCTGCGCCGCCACGCCAAGGGCATGATCTGCACCAGCGCCTGCATCGCGGGCATCATCCCCAAATACATCGACCGGGGCGACATGGAGGGCGCCATCAAGTGGGCCGAGACCTTCCGTGATACCTTCGAGCCTGGTGACTTTTACATCGAGATCCAGGAACACGGCATCACCACCGATAACGGCCTGACCGACGAGCAGATGGACCGCACGCTCATTGATATCGCCAAACAGGTGGGCGTCAAGGTCATCGCCACCAACGACTTCCACTACCTGCGCCGCGAGGACGCGCCCGTGCAGGACGTCATCATGTGCATCGGCATGAACGCCAAGGTCGACGACCCCAACCGCATGCGCATGACCGGCTCGGAGTTTTACATGAAGACCGAGGAGGAGATGCGGGCGATGTTCCCGTATTGCCCCGAGGCCTGCGACAACACGCTCGAGATCGCCGACAAGTGCTACGTTGAGCTGGACTGGGACTCCATCATCCTGCCGCGCTTTCCGCTGCTCGATCCCGGCGAGACGCACGAGAGCCAGTTCCGCCGCGAGTGCGAGAAAGGCCTGCGCCAGCACTACGGTGACGACTGGGCCACGCGCGAGATCGGTGGCGTCAACATCAAAGAGCGCTTTGAGTACGAATACAAGGTCATTTGCGACAAGGGCTTTGCCGCCTACTTTTTGATCGTCGCCGAGTACGTGCAATGGGCCAAGGACAACGGCATCGGCGTCGGCCCCGGCCGTGGCTCGGCCGCCGGCGCTATCGTCGCCTACGCCATGAACATCACCGCGTTCGACCCGCTCGAGAACGGTCTGATGTTCGAGAGGTTCCTGTCCCCGCAGCGTACCGAGATGCCCGATATCGATATGGACTTCGACGATGAGCGGCGTCTCGAGGTCGTGGAGCACGTTCGCCAGCTCTACGGTCCCGAGAAGGTCACCCACGTCATCACCTACTCGACCATTAAGGCCAAGCAGGCCATCAACGACGCCGCGCGCGTCCTGGACTACCCGGTCTACATGGGCCAGCGCCTGTCCAAGATGGTCTCGAGCGACCCCAAGGTCAAGCTCAAGCAGGTGCTCGAAAAACAACCCGGCAAAGAGGATCTGTTTAACCCCGACTTTGCCGAGGCCTATAAAAAGGACGACGACGCCCGCCGCATCATCGACACGGCGCTCTCGATTGAAGGCCTCACCCGTGGCGAGGGCGTGCATGCGTGCGCCGTTCTGATCTGCCGCGACCCCGTCAACGAGCACGTGCCCACCAAGCTCGACACCAAGGGCGGCGTCGAGATTACCCAGTACGAGGGCCATACCGTTGCCGACATGGGCCTGCTCAAGATGGACTTCTTGGGCCTGCGTACGCTGACGGTTATCTCCAAGGCCAAGGCAAACATCAAAAAGGACTTCGGCATCGACATCAAAGAGGAAGAGATTCCCTTTGACGATCCCGAGATCTTTAAGCTCATGGGCTCCGGCCACACCGCCGGCGTCTTCCAGGTCGAGTCCGCCGGCATGACGGCCACGATCAAGAACATGAAGCCCACCGAGTACAAGCACGTCGTGGCATTGATCGCCCTGTACCGCCCGGGCCCGCTGGGCGCCGGCATGGTTTCGTCCTACATCAACCGTATGAACGGCAAGGAGCCGGCCGTCTCCTACGACGACCGTCTGGACGACATCCTGGGCGAAACCTACGGCACCATGGTCTACCAGGAGCAGGTTATGCTCATCTCCGTCGAGATGTGCGGCTTCTCCAAGGGCGAATCGGACTCGCGTATCCGTAAACCCGTGGCTAAGAAGAAGATCAAGCTGCTTACGTCGACGGTGCTCCACTGGGAGGATGGCTCGGACGAGACCACCTACGACCACTGGATGAACGGCGCCATCAAGAACAACTACACGCGCGAGGTCGCCCAGAAGATTTGGGACGATGTTCTCGAGTTCGCGTCCTACGCCTTTAACAAGTCGCACTCCGCCGGCTACGCCATCTTGGTTATGCAGACGGCGTGGCTCAAGGCGCACTATCCGCACGAGTACATGGCGGCCGTCCTGACGTCCTATACGGGCAAGACCGACAAGATCGTGCACTACGTCTCGGCATGCCGTCACGACGGCATCCCCGTGCTTTCGCCAGATGTCAACGAGTCCGGTACCGAGTTCACGGCTACCAAGGAAGGTGTGCGCTTTGGTCTGGCCGGCATCCGCGGCGTGGGCACCGGCGTGGCGCAGGCGATTATCGCCGAGCGCGAGGCGGGCGGTCCGTTTAAGACGCTGCATGACTTTGTCGAGCGCGTGGACTCGAGCCAGGCCAACCGTCGCGTGATCGAATCGCTCATCAAGGCAGGTGCCTTCGACTCCACGGGGTATCCGCGTCGTCAGATGATGCACTTTGTGGACAAGAACAACCCCGAGAACATCATCGATGCCGCGGCAAAGCGCCAGAAGGATCGCGCGAGCGGCCAGACGTCGTTCTTCGACATGTTTGGCGACGTTGAGGGCTCGGGCTTTGAGGTGAGCGTACCCGATCCGGATGGCCAGGAATGGGACCGCCACCTTAAGCTGAGCCAGGAGAAGGAGGTTCTGGGCATCTATGTCTCGGACCACCCGCTGCGCCCGTTTGAGTATGCGCTCAGCAAAGCACGCGACTTCTCGTTTTCGCAGATCGACACCGGCTACGAGGTACAAAACCCCACGGGCGGCACCATCAACCAGGAAATTCCCGAGGGCAAGGCGCTGTGGTGGGCCGGTATGGTCTCGAGCGTGTCCAAGCGCGTGACCAAAAACGGCGACCCCATGGGCATCGTGCAGCTCGAGGACATGGAAGGCGAGGCCACGGTCGTGGTGTTCCCCAAGACCTTCAAGGAGGCCGAGGGGTATCTGTACGGCGAGGTCGACCCCGAGACCGGCGCGCAGCTGTCCGATGCGTTTGTGCGCATTAAGGGCAAGCTCGAGCGCTCGGACCGCGGCGACCAGATCATCGCGCAGGAGATTGTGCCGCTTGAGCTCAACGAGGAGAACAACAAGCCCAAGGTGTTTGAGGTCATGGTGCCCAACAGTCGCTTTAGCCAGGGCAACATGGCGCGTCTTGCCACGGTGCTCACCGCCAACCCGGGCGGCGACCGCGTAGAGATCTTTATCGAGCAGGCGGACGGGCGCGTGCTGCGTGCCGAGGTACCTGCTAAGGTCAACGCACGCTCGATTCCGCTGTTGGCCGAGGCCAAGGCCATCGTCGGCAACCAAGGTCGCGTGACGGTGATCTAAGGACGCCGTTGGCGGGGTAGCTAATTTGGGACGGGGCTTTTTTAGCTACCCTTTGGCTGACGGCGAATGAGTCGGGGTCGGAACACATCTCAACCGACATATGGGGGTAGCTAAAATAGCCCCGTCCCAAATTAGCTACCCCGGGTGAGATTGGAGGAAGCGATGGCGCAGGGGACGTTTGTGCAGGCGCTTCGTAAGGAGGCGGCGCTCAGCAGTACCTTTATGAAGGGGCGTTCGCTCATGCTCAACGGCGCCGTGCTGTCGTTTGAGGACTCCGGCTCGCGCTTTTCCAAAAACGTGAATATCGAGGGTACGGTGCGTGGTTCGCGCGGCGACCTGTATAAGACGCACGTGGCGCTCGATATGGACGAGCACGAGGTTGTCGACTACGACTGCGATTGCCCCGCCGCCTTCCGCTATTCCGGCATGTGCAAGCACGCCATCGCCACGGCGTTGGCGTATCTGGATGCCAGCGGCGCCGAGCCCGTCGAGGGTTTGCGCACGCCGGTCCGCACGTTTACGGTGCCGCCCGCACAGTCCAAGCAGCCCACACGTCCCGCGCCCAGCGCATCTGCGGTCAACCCCAACTTTCCCTTCCCGGCGCCCGTGCCCACGAGCCCGAGCCTTGTGGCAGCGCTTTCCGATCTTTCGGACGCGCGCATGGATAAACTCGTGGCCATGCGCCGCAAGCTCGCTGGCACCATTGACCCCGATGCGCCCAAAGCAGTGCTGGAGCCCTCGCTGGTGCCGTACTACAATCCGCTGTTTGCCGATCGCTTTAGCTGGGCGCTTGAGTTTCGCATCCGCTGCGGCTCGGTGTCCTACGTGGTTAAGGATATCGACGGCATGGCCGATGCCTATGTGCGCGGCGGTACGTTCTCCTATGGCAAGAAGCTTACGTTCCTTCATGCGCCCGAGGCTTTCGATGATGTATCGGCAAAGCTGCTCGACTTTGTTGCAATGACGGTCGCCTACCTAGGCGATATTACGAGCTCGCGCTCGGCATCGTACGACTTTACCCGCAGCGGTTTTGTCGCCGAGCGTCAGTTGCCGGTATCCGAGTATTCCATCGTGTCCGTGCTGGACCTGCTGCGTGGCAGGACCATGTCCTTTGAACCTGCTTGGTCGCGGGGGACGACGACGCACCGCGCCTACGAGGTGACAGTCGAGCCGTTGCCGGAAGGGGAGAACGAAGTCCCGGCTAAGCACCCGCCGCTGATTGCTGCCAAGATTGTGCCGGCAGCCGGGGGCAGCTACGACTTGCGCCTTCCGGCCGATACGTACTGCTTTGCCTCGGGCGACGTCGCCTATCTGGTCGATACGCGCCGCGCGCGCCGTACCGACACGGCGTTTGCCCAACATGCCGCGCCGTTCCTATCGCACTTGTTGCCCTGCCGCACACCGGTCCATATCGCCGCCGACCAGGTGGGTGAGTTTTGCCGCATGGCGCTGCCTATCTTGCGCGACTACACCGACCTTACCGCGCCCGCTGTGCTCGATACCGTGGCGCCCGAGCCAAGCTTTGCCATGGCGATCGGCGTCGACGATGGCCTTGTGACCTGCAAAATTACGGTTACCTACGGCGACTGGTCGGCAGATCTCTTTAGCATGGGCGCTCCGGGCAGCCCCTTCGAAGAGCAGCGCCCGGGCGTGCCGCCGCGCGACGAGGTGGCAGAGTTTCGCGTTATGGATACGGCGGCTCTGTATTTCGACTTTTACGAGGGTGGCCTGGCGTTT
Source organism: Collinsella sp. LCP21S3_A9 (assembly GCF_052118785.1). NCBI lineage: Bacteria > Bacillati > Actinomycetota > Coriobacteriia > Coriobacteriales > Coriobacteriaceae > Collinsella > Collinsella sp. LCP21S3_A9. The sequence goes on from NZ_JBQKGN010000002.1 coordinate 29,095, forward strand.
GAGGAACGCGATGACGAGAGCCTGTTCCACTTGCTGACTGAGGGCCTGTCTGCCCTGTCCGAGCTGGGCGAGGTCATGCTCAGCGACCGTCTGCGCCAGATCTCGGTCCGCCCTGCGCCCAAGCTTTCGGTGCGCGCCACCGTCAAGAGTAACCTGCTCGACGTCGAACTGGGCACGAGCGGCCTTTCGGCGGCAGACCTTGCCATCTACCTCGATTCCTACAAGCGTCACCAGACGTTTGCTCGTCTCACGTCGGGCGACATCATTCGCCTGGACGAGGGAGCGCGCGCCGCGTTTGGCCTTGCCGAGGATCTGGGGGTCGATGCTGTCGACCTGCTCGACGGCGTGTCGCTTCCCGCGTCGAGTACCCTGTTCGTCGACAGCATGCTTGCGCGCGCGTCCGCGCTCGAAGCCGATCGCGACGCTGCATTCCGTCGCACCGTCGAGCGCCTGGACACGCTCGGCAAGATGGACTTTACGGTGCCCGCTGCGCTCAAGGCCACGCTGCGCGGCTACCAGGTCGACGGCTACCAGTGGCTCGGTTCGCTCGAGCATCTGGGCCTTGGCGGCATCTTGGCCGACGACATGGGCCTGGGCAAAACGCTCCAGATGATCGCGCATATCCTGGCGCGCGTGGAGGCGGGGGACGCTAAGCCCACGCTCGTGGTATGTCCCGCATCGCTCGTGTACAACTGGACTGCCGAGCTGGAGCGCTTTGCCCCCTCGATTGATGTGTGCGCCATTGTGGGTGCCAAGGCCCAGCGTCGCGTGCAGATTGCCGGCGTGGCCGAGCATAACGTGGTCGTGACGTCGTACGACCTCATGCGCCGCGATATCGACGAGTACGTCGAGCAGGACTTTGCCCGCGTGGTGCTGGATGAAGCCCAGTACATTAAAAACCCACTCACGCAGGTGGCACGTGCCGCCAAGCGTCTGCCGGCCGGTGTGCGCTTTGCCCTGACGGGTACGCCCATCGAAAACCGCTTGTCCGAGCTCTGGAGCATCTTCGACTTTTTGATGCCGGGCCTGCTCGGCACGCGCGAGTCGTTTGCCAAGCGCTTCGAAAGCCCGGTCGAGCACGCCGAGGGTGACAGCGCCGCTCGCCTGCAGGCTCTCGTGTCGCCGTTTGTGCTGCGCCGCGTCAAGGAAGACGTGGTGGCCGACCTGCCCGAGAAGATCGAGGATACGGTGATGGCGCAGCTCACCGGCGAGCAGCGCAAGCTCTACCTGGCCAACCAGGACCGCATTGCCCAGCAAGTGCAGCACCGCGAGGCCGGGGAGTTCAAAAAAGATAAGCTCAAGGTACTTGCCGAGCTCACCAAGCTGCGCCAGATCTGCTGTGATCCTCATCTGCATTACGCGGACTACAAGGCGGGAAGCGCCAAGCTCGATACGTGTATGGAGCTCGTCCACGGCGCGCTCGACGGCGGTCATCGCATCTTGCTGTTCAGCCAGTTTACGGGCATGCTCGATATCATCGGCAAGCGCCTGGCCAAGGAGGATATCGCCTTCCTTAAGCTTACGGGCGCATCGTCTAAAGAGAGCCGCGCCAAGATGGTTGCGCAGTTCCAAGCGGGCGAGGTGCCGGTGTTCTTGATTTCGCTCAAGGCGGGCGGCGTGGGCCTTAATTTGACGGCTGCCGACGTGGTCATCCACTACGACCCGTGGTGGAACGTGGCGGCGCAGGACCAGGCGACCGACCGCGCCCACCGCATTGGCCAGCAGCACACCGTGACCGTGTACAAGCTCATCGCCAAGGACACGATCGAGGAGCGCATCATGCAGATGCAGGAGTCCAAGCGCGATCTGGTCAACAGTGTGCTCGGCGGCGATGGCATTTCGTCGGCGCTGTTTACCCGCGAGGACGTTCTGGCGCTGCTCGGTGGCGACGGTCGCTAGCTGCGCGCGGGATGGGGCTGCCGGGCTGGGCCGGGTCGCCGGTTCGTCCTGGCCCGACCGCTTGCCTCACCCGTTATGTGTTCATTTGTAATGCCATGGATGGTTCGGCGCTCTTTGGGCATAAGAACCATTGAGAACATTGGCACATCAGCAAAGGAGAACATCATGGCGAAATTCTTTAAAGACTCCGACGGCAAGCTCGTTGCCGCTCTTGGCGACGACGTTGCGACCCCTGCCGGCTGCACGGAGCTGACGGCAAACACCGAGGACGCGGCGCACGAGAAGCACGTGCCTGTTGTCGAGATCGAGCGCGACGGCCACGTCATTCGTGCGCGCGTGGGCTCGACGGAGCACCCCATGCTGCCCGAGCACTACATCGAGTGGATTGCGCTTGAGGCCGAGGGCCGCCTGGAGGTCCATTACCTTGAGCCCGGCATGAAGCCCGCGACGTTTTTCGCTGGCGGCTCCAAGACCGGTACCGTCTATGCCTACTGCAACCTGCATGGGCTGTGGTCCGCGACGTTCTAGGAGCGCGCCCCCGCTCGGGGTATCATAGCTAGCATATGCACATGCAAGCGCCGGCTGCATTATGCGGCCGGCGCTTTTACTACGGTTTCGATGGTTTACGACGGAAAGGGCTGGGCCATGAAGCTCGCACTTGCACAGATCGATATGCGCCTGGGTGATATTGAGGGCATTTGCGGTCGCATCGAGGACCAGGCTCGTCTGGCCCACGAGCGCGGGGCGCGCGTGCTGTGCGTCCCGGCTCCGCTCTTTATGGGTGCTCTGCCCGGCGGCCTGATGGGTACTGCCGACTTTGAGCACGACATGCTGACAGGCCTGACCGGTGTTGCCGAGCGTATCCAAGAGCTCGATATGATCTGCATCGTGCCCGCGGCGGTTTCGTTTGAGGGCCAGCCGCTGCTCGACTACATGATGCTCAAGGACGGTCATGTGGTGCCGGCGCGATCGAGCATTGCCCTGCAGCGTGGCGAGAACAACGACACGCGTTGGGCGCCGCCGGTGTTCGACGTGGACGGCGTGCGCATCGCCGTGATTTTTGACTTGGACCGCGAACTCGAGATGTTGCCGACCGGTGTTGACCTTATTGCGTATTTCCAATTCAACGCGTTTGACATGACCGACCGCGAGACTGCCGCCATCGCCGCCGTTCGCAGCGGTGCCTACCGCAAGATCGCATCTAAGCGCAGCGTGTGGTTTGCCTGCATGGCGCCGGTCGGTGCGTACGACGAGTCGGTATATACCGGCGGTTCGTTTGTGCTCGACGACTGCGGTCGCGTGGTGGCCCAGGCGCCGTGTTTTGAGGAGAGCCTGCTGGTTCAGGAGATTCAGCGCGGCGTGATGCTCGATGCCCTGGAAGATCACGAACTGCCCGAGTTTCGTTCCGAGGAGTGGCTGTGGCAGGCGCTGGTGCTTGCCGTGCGCGACAATGCCCGCGCTCGCGGCGCGTCGCGTGCTGTGGTGGCACTCGAGGGTGACTTGCCGTCGTCCCTGCTGGCGGCACTTGCCGTTGACGCTCTGGGCCCGCGTAATGTGATTGGCCTTGTGCTGGGGCGCAGCCGTATCTTTACGCCGGCTCAGGAAGAGGCCGAGGCTGCCCGCTGTGCCGCCGTCCGCGCGATTGCCGAGCGCCTGCACATTCGCACCGTCGAGCGCGATGCACCGGATGCGGCGCGTGTGCTCGATCGCGACGTGTCGGCGGGCGATGCCGAGCGTCTGCGCTCGCGTGCGCTGGGTCTGATGTTGGAGGACACGGCGCTCGAGCTGGGCGCCATGGCGTTGAGCCCGCTCTCCAAGACCGAGTACGCGCTGGCGGCGCCCGCGCTGTCCGGCGGCTACCAGGGCGACTTTGCGCCCTTTGGCGATGTGTACCTGTCGACGCTTGAGTTTGTGGCGCGCGTGCGCAACCGCACGTCTGCCGTGGTGCCCCAAGAGCTCGTGACGCTCAACGCGGTGGAAGATTGTATGGAGCGAGTGCTGGCGCAGGCGCTCTCGACGCTCGACGGTCCGGTCGATATGCTCGACCGCGCGGCACAGCTGCTCGGCGGGCTTGAGCCGGGTGAGGTCGATGGCGCGCTCGAGGCGCACGTGGACCGCAATCGATCTTTCGACGACATCCCGATGGCCGCTGGCAAGCCTGAGGCCTGCTCGCTGCTGCTGATGCTCGTTCGACAGGGTGAGGCTGCCCGTCGCATGTTGCCGACGGCGCCGATCGTTTCGGCCCGTTCGTTTGCCGAGCGCGCTTGGCCGTACATGCTTGCGTGGTCCGATTTGGGGCTCAACGGCAAGGAGCGCATGACGGTTGATTCACTGGCGCGCGCCGAAGTGCGCCGCTTTGCCGATAGCGATACGGGCGATCGCATGCGCGGTGAGATGATGGGTCTGTTGGGTGAGCTGTTGGGTATTTCGCCCGAGCAGATGGAGGAGCTGCGCTCTGAGGACGGTCAGCGTCGTTTGCACGAGGGAATGAAAAAGTTCGAGGGCGAGGTCCAGGACGCCATCGAAAGGATGATGGGCGGCAAGGGCGGACCGCAGGGCGGGTCCCAGGGCACGCCGATGCCACATCCGCCGGTGGATCCCCGTCAGTTTCCTTTTTTCTCGCAGAACTAAACTGGGGATGGGGCCAAGGTTACGCGGTTTTGCCAAACCGCGTAACGAGTCGACGCTACGCGAGCCCCTGCCGGGCCATCTGCCGCTCAAACCGTCGCTTGCGTACAGAAGTACGCGGCGCTCCTCTTTCGCGACACCTTGCCACGGCAGGGACTCGCTCGCTGACTTATGCTCAACCTATGGTTCGACCTTGCTTGCCAGATACGGTCGCTGTTGTGTTATTCTAGAACAGACGTTCGTGAATAGTGCGTGGGGCCTTGCCTTGCGCTGCGCTTGTGACGAGGGGAGGTTGGCTTGGTTATCTTGGGTATCGACCCTGGTTTGGCCCATACGGGGTGGGGGATTATCGAGGAGCGACGTGGCGAGGTTCGCTGCCGTGCCTATGGCTGCATCGAGACCAGTGCTGGAAGTCCGCTCGCGGTGCGCCTGTCGCATATCGCCCGCGACCTCAAGGGCGTTGTCGAACGCTATCGTCCCGATACCGCTGCTATCGAGAGCATCTACTTTGGCGCTAACGTTCGTTCGGCCATCCCCACGGCGCATGCCCGCGGCGCTGCGCTTGTGGCGCTTTCGGAGTGCGCGCTCGAGATTGGCGAATACACGCCTATGCAGATCAAGCAGGCTGTTGTGGGCACCGGCGCCGCAGATAAGCGACAGGTCGCCTACATGGTGCGTACGCTTACGCAGCTCGATCACGACCCGCACCCCGACCATGCTGCCGATGCCCTGGCCTGCGCCATCTGCCACGTTAACCTCAGCCGCACCCGCGCGCTTACCGGCGGCGAGTTCTATCAACAGAGAGGAACCGGATACTGATGATCTCCCAGCTCCACGGAACGCTTGTCGAGGCCACGATGAGCTCGGCCGTCGTCGATGTGTCGGGCGTTGGCTTTGAGCTCGGCATCTCGGGCAGCACTGCGGCCACGTTGCCGACCCCCGGCGGCGAGGTCCGCCTCTACACGCGTATGCAGGTGCGCGAGGACGCCATGACGCTCTTTGGTTTTGCCTCCAAGGATGAGCGCACGATGTTCGACCGGCTCGTGTCCGTCTCGGGCGTTGGCCCGCGCTTGGCGCTTGCCGTGCTTTCCACCTATACCGTGGGGCAGCTGTATTCGCTGGTGATGGCCGAGGACGACAAGGGCATGGCCAAGGTTCCCGGTGTGGGTAAAAAGACAGCTCAGCGCCTCATTCTGGAGCTCAAGAGTACCTTTGCCAAGGATAAGGGCTTTGTGCCGGTCGACGTGATTCCCGGACAGGTTGCGATGCCCGTGCCCGCTGCCGCTCCCTCGGCCATCGATGATGCCCGTGCGGCACTCCTTTCCATGGGCTTTAGCCCGCATGAGGCCGATGTCGCCCTGAGCGGGTATGATGGGCAGGATATGCGTGTCGAGGATCTGCTCGGCGCGGCGCTTAAGCGACTCGGAATGGATGCGTGATGTGGGAAGCCGATGACTCTCAGGACCTGTGGGCGACGCCCGGCAACTCGCCGGCGGCATCCATGGCGCATGGCGAGCGCATGGTGGGCTCGGAGCTGACGCCCGAGGACCTCGATGTCGACCGTACCCTGCGTCCCCAGCGCCTGGACGACTATTGCGGTCAGGAGCATATCAAGCAGAGCCTTCGCGTGCTGATCGAGGCGGCGCAGAGCCGTGGCGAGACGCTCGACCACGTGATCTTCTCGGGCCCTCCGGGTCTGGGCAAGACCACGCTGGCCACCGTTATCGCCAACGAGCTGGGCGCTCAGATTAAGACGACGAGTGGCCCGGCCATCGCGCGCACCGGCGACCTGGCGGCCATCCTTACCAACTTGCAGCCGGGTGACGTGCTGTTTATCGACGAGATCCACCGCCTCAACCGTTCGGTCGAGGAAGTCCTGTATCCCGCGATGGAGGACTTTGCGCTCGATATCGTGATTGGCAAAGGTCCGGCGGCGCGCTCGATTCGCCTGGATATCCCCAAGTTTACGCTGGTGGCGGCAACGACCCGCTCGGGTATGCTGACCGGCCCGCTGCGCGACCGTTTTGGTATTTCGTATCGCCTGGACTACTACACGGTCGAGGAGCTTGCCCAGATTGTGACGCGCTCGGCAACCATTTTGGGCGTGACAATAGACCATCCGAGCGCGCTCGAGATCGGCTCGCGCTCGCGCGGTACGCCGCGTCTTGCCAACCGCTTGCTCAAGCGCGTGCGCGATTACGCCCAGGTGCGCGGCAACGGTCCTATTGAGCTTGATATCTGCCGTCAGGCGCTCGAGTTCTTCGAGATTGACGAGCTCGGCTTGGACTGGATGGACATTCGCATCTTGGAGACGCTCGCCAAGACGTTCTCCGGCCGTGCCGTGGGCCTGACGACCCTTGCCAGCGCGGTGGGCGAGGACCCGGGTACGCTCGAAGATGTCTACGAACCCTACCTGTTGCAGTGCGGATTGATGATTCGCACACCGCAGGGTCGCCAGGCAACCCTGCGCACATTCGAGCATTTGGGTATCGAGCCGACCCTGTAGGAATGGGCTTGTTTTAGCGCATCTGTAGGCTATCGCTGGGCATTGGATAAACATATCGCCGTTCATCGGTTATGGGCGTTTTACTATTGCGCGCCCGTGCTATGCTGAATTGGTCTTTTTCTCATCCGGTAACGAAAGGACCGCCCATGCCTACTGACATCGAAATCGCACGTTCCGTCACGCCGCTGCCCATTACCGAGGTGGCCAAGAACGCCGGCGTCGACGTAAAGCACCTGATTCCGTACGGCTTCGACAAGGCAAAGGTCGACTATTCACTGCTCAACGAGCCGACCGATCACCAGGCCAAGCTTGTTCTCGTGACCGCTATCAATCCTACGCCTGCGGGCGAGGGCAAGACCACCACGACCATCGGTCTGGCCGACGGTCTGCGTCGTCGCGGCGTCAAGAGCGCCGTTGCCCTGCGCGAACCTTCGCTCGGTCCCGTCTTTGGCGTAAAGGGCGGTGCCGCCGGCGGCGGCTGGGCCCAGGTCATCCCCATGGAGGACATCAACCTGCACTTTACCGGCGACTTCCACGCTATCGGTGCTGCCAACAACCTGCTGGCCGCCATGCTCGACAACCATATTCAGCAGGGCAACCAGCTCGGCATCGATGTTAAGCGCATCACCTGGAAGCGCGTCGTCGACATGAACGACCGTCAACTGCGCCATGTTATCGATGGCATTGGCGGCAAGGCCCAGGGCGTGCCGCGCGAGGACGGCTTCGATATCACCGTTGCCTCCGAGGTCATGGCAATCCTGTGCCTGTCCACGAGCATCAACGATCTTAAGGAGCGCTTGGGCGAAATCGTTGTCGGCTACAGCTATGCCGGCGAGCCCGTCCGCGCCCGCGACCTTAAGGCCCAGGGCGCCATGGCCGCGCTGCTTAAGGATGCGCTTAAGCCCAACCTGGTGCAGACGCTCGAGGGCACGCCCGCGTTTGTCCACGGCGGTCCCTTCGCCAATATCGCCCACGGCTGCAACTCCATCATGGCCACCCGCATGGCCATGCGTTTTGGTGACGTCGCGATTACCGAGGCCGGCTTTGGCGCCGACCTTGGTGCCGAGAAGTTCCTGGACATCAAGTGCCGCATGACGGGCGTTCGTCCCAGCGCCGTCGTGGTTGTCGCCACTGCCCGCGCGCTTAAGTACAACGGCGGCGTTGCCAAGGCCGACCTCAACGACGAGAACCTCGAGGCCCTTAAGGCCGGCATGCCCAACCTGCTGCGCCACGTCGACAACATCCAGAACGTCTATGGTCTTCCCTGCGTGGTCGCCATCAACCGCTTCCCGACGGACACCGAGGCCGAACTTGCGCTCATCGAGTCCGAGTGCCAGAAGCTCGGCGTCAACGTTAAGCTGTCCGAGGTTTGGGCCAAGGGCGGCGAGGGTGCGCTCGACCTGGCCGATGAGGTCATGCGCCTGATTGAGCAGCCGAGCGAGCTCAAGTTTGCCTACGAGGACGGCGCCGATGTGGCCGACGCCCTGGAGGCCGTTGCCACCAAGGTCTACCGCGCCGATGGCGTCGACTTTACGCCGGCTGCCAAGCGCCAGCTCGCCGAGCTGCGCGAGAACGGCTTTGGTAACCTGCCGGTGTGCGTCGCCAAGACCCAGTACAGCTTTAGCGATAACGCCAAGGCTCTGGGCGCGCCCGAGGGCTTCCGCATCACCGTGCGCGAGCTCAAGGTTTCCGCCGGTGCCCACTTTGTGGTCGCGCTGACCGGCAGCGTTCTGACCATGCCGGGTCTACCCAAGGTTCCCGCGGCCGAGAACATCGACGTCGACAACGACGGCAACATCACCGGCCTGTTCTAAGCCTGCTGCTCATAGCCGCTTGCCCGCCCCGCCGTGCCTACCAAGGCCCGGCGGGGCTTTGTGCGTACCTATACCGATAGCTACGTTTCTCCGTATCGTTCGGAACAGGTGACGAGGTCGGCGTACTACAAAATTCGAGCTATTCCAACGGCCAGGATGTGACGCCTGAGTATCCTTGCGCCACGCATGTGCCCAACGAGTAGGGCAAAGCAACAGGGAGTGAACTGAACAGTCCCCGGTGGCGCAAAACGCAGCGCCGCCGGGGACTTTTTGATGCAAATTGGCTCCGAGACAAGCTGTCTGGGCCAGCCGCGCCACGAAAAGCGCCCATCTACTACGTTTGCCAGGGTTGGACCGACCATGGAGCGTTTTTTAACAATGCGGCAAGACGTTTACCTGCGGTTTTGTTAACGCAAATTTGGCTATGGTTGGCACCCTTGGGTTAAACGTAGTAGATGGGCGCATTTTGTGGTGCACAGCCCAAGAAGAGGTCGTTAGCCGCGCTGGAGGCCGAAGAGTTTGGCGTTGCGCTCGGCGACCATCATGTTGATATCGGCGATTTCCATCTCGCCGTCAATGTAGGGTTGGTAGGTACCGTACGGGTCGCCGGCTCCCAAGCTGCAGCTTCCGCAGTTGTCGCAGCTGCCGTTGCCGCAGCCAGCGAGCGCTAGCTTGATGATCTCCTCACGCTCGGCACGCGTCGTGTCCTTGATGAGCTTGCTTTTTGCCATGACATATCCTCGATTCGCTTGTGACCGTCGGCCGCGCATGTCTTGTAGATACCGGCGGGCTTTGTCCATCATAGGCTTTTGCGCGGGTAGAATGCATGGATAACTTGATGCTTACGGGCGACGGAAAGGAAACGTTGCATGGACCAGGACAAGACGACCGTAATGGGTGGCTACGGCTCCCCGCGGACGGGCAATGGCGCCGATGAGACCCGCGTCGTGCCGAATCCCGGCTACGCTGCCCCCGATACGACGCAGGTGTCGGCCGATCCCACGCGCGTTGTGAATTACGGAAATGCGGCGCAGGACCCGCATGGTGTCTCATCGCAGAACCCCTACGGCAACGCGGCGGTAGACCCTTATGATGACCTGCCGCAAAATCCCATTCCGCAGCCCCAGCAGACGACATATATGCCGCGCACGGCACAGCCGCGCTACGAGTCGCACGACCGATACGCGCGCGAGCCGTATCGTGAGTATCCCAAGTCCATCCCCCAGTATGGCGAGGACGAGGAGAAGAAGCCTTCGCGTTCGTCGAGCGTGATCAAGAAGATCCTCATCGTGCTGGCGATCTTCTTTGCCTTGTCGGTTGTGTTTGCCATCGTGTCGGGCATGCTCAACAAGCGGGGCGCCACGACTGATACCACGGCCGAGCAGACCGAGACTGCCCAGTCCGGCACCGTCGACCTGAGCGATATCCCGGGTCAGTACTGGTCAAACGCCAAGAAGCTCCTCAAGTCGCGCGGGGCCGATCTTTCGAATGCCGTGATTCTGACCGACGACGGCTCGACACCTGTTGTCGATGCCAATTGGGTCGTGACGTCTGCCTACTATAACGACAACGGTAACCTCGAGATTCAGCTCACGCGCAAGGACAGCTCGTCGAGCAACGCGTCCGGCGACCAGGGCACCACGGACAGCTCGAGCTCCAACACGCTGGAGGACCTGAGCAACAAGGCGCAGGAGCTTGGGGATAAGGCCCAAGAGCTGGGCGACACAGCCCAGAATCTCGGCGATACTGCTCAGAATCTGGGTGATATGGCAACGAACGCCTGGGATGCCCTGCAAAATGGCATTTCGGGCGCGCAGGGAAACTAGCGGCCGAGCGGCTAGAGCCTTAGCGGTGCAAACAAAAACGGGACGTAGGATCGCGTGACCGGGCGCATGGGCGCGTTGGTCGGCGGTTCTGCGTCCCGTTTTGCTGTCGATTACAGCTGTTCTGCCGGACGGTCGGGCGAGCTAAAGCCCGAGTCAAACGTGACAACGCATGATGAATCGGGCCTGCGCTCGTGCACGATATGCGTTACGCGCTCCAACAGCTCGTCGTCGGAGATGCGAAAGCCGTCGGGACGCACCAGGTCAAATGACACAAAGCCATCGTGCTCGTGCAGGTCATGGATGGAGAGCGCGGGATCGATCTGCATGACGCCATGCTTGACCCAGCCGCGCAGGTCGTCGCCGGTGGTGGCGATGGGGTCGCAGTGCAGCGTAATGTCGATGCCCATCTGGCGTTTAATATCGTGTTCGATGGTGTCCAGGATCTCGTGGTGCTCAAAGGCATCGCCCTCGCCGGGCATTTCCACGTGTGCGCTGGCAAACTGACGGCCGGGGCCGTAGTCGTGCACCATGAGGTCGTGTGTGCCCAAGACCTGGGGGTACGACATGATCCTGTCGCGGATTTCCTGGACGAGCTTGGGGTCGGGCGCTTGTCCCAACAGCGGGCTGATGGCGTCGCGCACCAGGCCCATGCCGCTGATGCAGATGAAGATACCCACACCCAGGCCTGCCCAGCCATCGAGGTCAAAGCCGGTCGTCTGCGAAATAAGCGCCGCCGCCAAGACCGAGCCCGAGGTGATGACGTCGTTTTTGGAGTCCTGTGCCGTGGCGATGAGCGTCTCCGAGTCGATGCGGTCGCCCAGCGCGCGGTTGAATGCGGCCATCCATAATTTGACGAGCATGGACAAGACGAGGGCTGCTAGGGAGACCAGCGTGTAGGCGGTGGGGGAGGGCTTGATGATCTTGGCAATGGACTCGAGCACCAGGTTGATGCCGACGGCACAAACGAGGACGGCGACAAACAAGCCGGCGAGGTATTCGTAACGGCCGTGGCCATAGGGGTGGCCTTCGTCTGCCGGGCGGCTGGCAAGGCGGAACCCGAGCAAGCTCACAATGTTGCTCGAGGCATCGGAGAGGTTGTTGAAGGCGTCGGCGACAAGCGAGACAGAGCCGGCGAGCAGACCCGCGATGCCCTTGGCCAGGCACAGGGTAATGTTGAGGCCAATGCAGATGAGGCTTGCGGCAAAGCCCGCGTTGGTGCGACATGATGCATCGACCGGCTCGCCCTCGCTGCCAGGAACAAGTGTATGTACCAGCCGATTTACAAATAGCATGGCGTACCTCCTCGCATCCTCGTTTAAGGGGATAGTGTAGCTCGCATGGGCGCGCCGTGCGCCGATGCTCAGAAAATGCAGTAATGGTCTGCGGGAGCTAACGAGCGGGGCTTCTTGTCCGACCGCGTGCTCCATTTTGGGCCACATGGGTATGGGCTTGTGCCTGCCTGCTCGACATACTTAATGTCGACAGCCCCTGTGTAAAGGAGGACGTATCCATGGACGAGATGTTTGCCATTAAATGCCAAAACTGCGGCGGCCCCATGTACTCTCACCAGGCTAAACGCAGCTTTGAGTGCGCCTATTGCGGCACGGTCGTTCCGTGGCAGGCCGATGCGGGGGAGCCCAAGAGCGCGCTGGGCATTCGCCATGCGCCGCTGACGGTTGTCGATGGGCTGCTTAAGCTCACCCATGTGTCGCAGCTCGAGCGCCCGGTGGACCCCGACTGGTATTTCTTTCATGCGCACTGGCGCAACCAGTCGGTTCTGGAGCATCTACTGTGGGAGGACCGCGGCACGGCGCAGGAGTTCCAGGAGGCCGCGCACGTGAGCATCCCGTGCCCCTTCTGCGGCGCATCCTTCGAAGGCGAGTCGACCCAGCGCGTGTTTGAGTGCCCGTCCTGCGGCAATAAGATCGGCGTTGCAGACCTACTCAAGCCCGGTACCTTTAGCAAGCGCCTGACCATGGGCGTTGGTGCGGAGTATGTACCCGAGCAGGGTATTCCCTGCGAAATCTCGCCGCAGCAGGCACGTGCCAACGCGCTGCAGCTGGTGCACCAGTATGCGGAAGCCTTTGCCGGGCACGACGTGGAAGATGCGATTCAAAATGACATGATGCTCTTCTACTTTCCCATGGCGCTGGCGGATTTGCGCATGATGGCGTCCTTCCCGGGCAAGGGGCTGAGCAAGGAGACCTTGGTGTACTACGAGGTGCTCGACTGGGCATATCCGCGGGCAAACTACCTGGACGTTCGTCTTATGGGCATTTTGGAGCCGTGGGACTTTGCCAAGGTGGGGCCGTTCGATCCTGCCATGCAGGAAGGCGACTTCCGCGTTGTCTCCGTCGATGCGTCTACCAAGGACCAGGTGGTCATTGATAAGCTGGCGCTCGACATTGCCGGCAACGATGCCGAGGCGGTGCTGGGGCTCAATAAAAAGAGTATCCGTGCGTGGGCGCGCAAGGCCCGCAAACATAAGGACGGCCTGGTGATGGTGCCGGTCTACTTTGTCGATCGTCCGGCGACGGACAGCCGCGATGGCGAGCAGGTGCGCATTGCCGTAAACGGCCAGACGGGTCGTGCGGCCGCGGTGGTGTTTAGCGACAAGCGCGAGACGCATGTGGTGGCACCGCTCAATCCCAACGTGATGCTGTCGAGCGAAAGTACCGTGCACGCCACACCCATCGAGGTCAAATACGTTAAATCGCCGTTTCTGTACCAGATCGTGCGCCATGGAGGCGGCGGGCAACCGCGTCAGGTGGCAGCGGTGGCCGAGGGCTCCTACCGAGAGGAAAAGCCCAAGCGCCGCGGTTTTCTGGGTGCGCTATTTGGGAAGTAGGGGAGTAGTACCGGTTGTTGCTGTAACTTGAAGGTTAGGGCTACGGGGCGGCTCGCAGGGGTGCGGGCCTCCCCGTTTTTGTGCGGCGGCAGGACCCGCAGGCACTCCATTAAACGCTCACGCTCATAGCACGAACGTTGAGCAACATTACGTTTGCCGAGGGCTATTAAAAAATGTCCGTATGCGGTAGTAGTCTAATCGTAAGGCGTTTCCAGCCTCTCGGGTTCTAGGAAGAAGCGGATGGGAGAGTAATGCAAAAGACCATGATGGACTCTATTCCCATAAGCTCACGTGCCCGTGCACTATGGGCAAAAACCGGCAGCGCGGAAGAGCGTAACCTGTGGTCGCCTCTTTATGTTCATATGGTCGATTCTGCGGGTGTTGCGCGCAGGCTTTGGAACGAATGGCTGCCGGAATCTGTCAAGTACCAAATCGTGAACGCATTTGGCTGTGACGACTCTGCAACGGCGGCACTCGTTACCTGGCTTGCTGGTATCCACGACATTGGCAAGGCGACGCCAGGCTTCCAGTACAAGGTCTCGGAGCGGGCAGAACTTGTTGAACAAGCGGGGCTTCAGGTTCCGAGCCCCCGCATGATGAACCACCCTCCATCGCACGCCTTCATGAGTGAGGTGATCCTCGAAGATTGGCTCGATGGACGCGGTTGGGACTGCTCGTGGACATTCGGGTGCATTCTGGGAGCGCATCATGGAACCACGCCTTCGTCCGATAGCGTGCTCGACGGCATAACGAGCGCATCGCGTAATTTTCCCAACGAGAACTTGGGTGATGACGATTGGCGTGCCGTCCAAGAGGAGCTTCTTGACTGGATGTTTGAGGAGTCGGGGATGGCGAAGTTCGAGAGTGTCTTTAGCTCGTCACCTGTTCCTCAACCAGAACAAGCACTCGTCTCTGCGCTGGTTATCGTTGCCGATTGGATTGCCTCAAATTCAGATCTGTTCCCTCTTGACTCTTGCATCGGCTCTTATGACGAATTTATCAAGCGCACCGATGCCGCATGGGCTTCGCTGGCGTTGCCCCCGGCGTGGCAGGCGATGCCGGTAAAGGAAGAGGGACAAGAGCTGTTTCATCACCGCTTTATTGGTCTTCCTGAGGATGCGAGCTTGCGTCCAGCACAGGAGCAGGCGATGCAGGCGGCATCCGACATGGACGGCGCAGGGCTACTCATTATCGAAGCGCCCATGGGCAACGGCAAAACAGAGGCCGCACTGATGTGCTCAGAGATTATGGCTCCGAAAACCGGGGCAGGGGGAATCGCCTATCTTCTACCGACAATGGCAACTTCCAACGCGATGTTCAAGCGCGTTAAAGATTGGCTCGAGTGCGTTCCCGATTCGCGGGGCCGCAGTACGCAGTCGATGCAACTTTTGCATAGCAAGGCGGCTTTGAACCCGGACTACGACAGCCTGCGAAGCTGGGGACGCACTTGGATGGGGGACGACGCGAAAAAGAGCGTTGAGGAAGATGTGACAGCGCACCAGTGGTTTGGCGGAAGGAAGCGTGGTCTTCTGTCGTCATTTGTTGTGGGCACGGTCGACCAGCTGCTTATGGCGGCGCTTAAGGCGCGCCATGTGCAGCTTAGGCACTTGGGCCTTGCCGGCAAGGTTGTCATAATCGATGAGGTTCATGCTTACGATGCCTATATGAATGTCTATCTTGACCGTGTGCTCACGTGGCTTGGCGCTTACGGCGTGCCGACCATACTGCTTTCGGCAACGCTTCCCGCTGAGCGCCGCAACGAGCTCATCCACGCCTATCGGGGTAGGGATAGAAAATCCACTCGTCGCGCATCAAAGCGGAAAGATATTCCGGAAGCTCCTCGTAAAGCATCAGGGTTGCCGTCGTACCCGCTCGTTACAACGGCAACCCGAAATGGAGCGCTGGACGATAGCATGTACCGAGCATGCGATGACCCTTCGATCGGAACAAACGTTATTGTCGAACGATTGGAAGACGACGATGCTGCGCTGGTTGCACAATTGGAGGACTTATTGTCCGATGGTGGTTGCGCATGCGTGTTGCGAGACACGGTTTCCCGTGCCCAAAGCTCCTACGAGCAGTTGAAGACTGCCTTTGGCGATTCGTGCGTAAAGCTCGTCCATTCGCGCTTTATTGCCGTCGACCGAATGGAAAATGATGCGGAACTGCTGCGACTGCTTGGTCCCGACTCTGCCGACAGGCCCAGTAAACTCATCGTAGTGGGTACGCAGGTGATCGAGCAATCCCTTGACATTGATTTCGACGTAATGATCACCGATGTAGCCCCTATCGACCTTTTGCTGCAGCGAATGGGACGCCTACACCGCCATGAACGCGGGGAAAATCAGGGACAGCGTCCGGAGAAGCTCAGGCAAGCACGTTGCTTTATCACGGGCATCGAGGACTGGGCGACTGCTCCGCCTAAGGTGAATGGGGGTATAGAGAAGGTCTATCACCCTGCGATGCTTTTGCGCAGCTTGCTTTCGCTGAGGGCAAAGAGTACCGATGGGGGGACGGCTATGGTCAATCTGCCTCACGATATTGCTGGCCTTGTCGAGCGGACGTATTCACGAAGCATTGCGGCGGAAGAGTTGTGCGATGCGGGCGCAGCACCGGAATGGGTTCATGCTTTGCAAAGCGCAGAAGAAGAGCTGGAGAAGACAAAAGAGAACAAGCAGCTCAAGGCAAATGCCTGGCTTCTGAGCAAGCCACAGAAGGGGACGCAAAGTCTTATTGGCTGGCTGAATGAAACCTTCTCGCTTGCAGACGAGACAAAAGCACGCGCTGCCGTTCGCGATTCTGGTGACACGGTTGAGGTTATTGCGGTCCAAGTAGGCAACGACGGTTTCACGCTGCTTCCCTGGGTCACCGACATAAAGGGGAGCCGTCCGTGTCAGGGCTATTTAGGGGATGGAAGTGAAGCGCCTGACGATGAGGTTGCCCGCCTTGCGGCGAGTTGTACCGTGAGCCTGCCATTCTGGCTATCGTCTGATCAGGTAATTGATGCCCTGGAGACAAAATCTCAGGCGCTCAGATGGCAAGAGTCAAGATGGCTTCAAGGTCAACTGGTCTTGGCGTTTGATTCAAACCTAGATACGGTAATAGAAACGAAAGATGCTATCTATCGCATGCACTATTCGCGTAAGGACGGGCTTGAACTTGTTGAAACAGTGAGGAAGAAAGGAGATGCGCAATGAGCCAGAATGTGAGTTTTAACCTCGTGGACGAACCATGGATCTGCGTTCGCGATTTGGGCGGGGCGACGCGCGAGGTATCACTGCTCGAGCTATTTGAGCAAGCGTCAAGCATCAAGTGCTTGGCTAACGATCTACCTACACAGGATTTTGCGATTCTGCGCGTTTTGCTGGCAGTGCTGCAAAGGGCAATTTCTCCGACGCTCGACGATGACGACGTTCCAGCGGAGGTTTGGGGGCGCCTATGGCGTGCTCACGAACTGCCCATCGACCAGATTCACAAATACCTCGACGAGTGGCACCATCGTTTCGATCTGTTTGACGAGGAACAGCCTTTTATGCAGGTTGTTGGTTTGCGCTGGAAGGATAGCGAGAAAAAAGAGAACAACCTGTACAGGATTATTGGAGATAGTTGGTCTCGAGAGGATAAGCGTCTATTTCTTCAAAGGGCAGGCTCTGGGCTCGCTAGATTGACGTTTGCCGAGGCAGCGAGATGGCTGGTTCATCTGCAAGCTTTTGCTCTTGGAATTCCTGGACAGCCAGTTTTGGGGGAGAAAGCGGAATCTATTAAAGGCGGGAAGGTATATCCTGGCGGTCCAGGCCCAGATGGCCTATTGGGCTGTATGTATCTAGAAGGCGATTCTCTGGCAGATACCCTTCTTTTAAATTTTTTGCCTACTGCCTCTCGTTCTGATGAGGACTGTCTGTTCCTCGAGGATGATAAGCCTTGTTGGGAGGTTAATCCGTTGCTGGTCTCAGACGGCCATGAGGAGTCTTTCCCCCGCGGGCGCGCGGAGCTTTTCACATGGCAATCGAGATGGGTACGGCTGATTCCATGCGAGCGGAATGTGATCGATGCAATCGTAAGTGCCGGGCGAAAGATGGAAAAGAGCAATCAGAGGCTCCGCCAAATTGAAAGCATGACTGCCTGGAAAGAGAGGGTTGGGGCGTCCAGGACTTCCGGAATTGAGTTTTTGCCTCGTAAACATGAGAGAGATCAAGCTATGTGGCGGGGTATCATTTCTATATTCGGAGGGACCGCCGAACAAGAGTCTCGCATTGTTCCTCCTGAGGTTATCTCTTGGGTAAAAAGGATGAGTGGCAGAAGCTCAGGATCGCTGCTTCGTTGGAGCGATTATGTTAACGTCCGCGCCGTAGGATTTGAATATGTTGATGCTAAGTGCGGAGCTGTTACCGTTGTTTTTGATGACAAGGTCGAATTAAGTGCATATCTGCTCTCTGACAAGGGAGAGGACCTGGTAAATCTTGCAAAGGAACTTGTGACTTCGACATCAAAGGCGGTTTTTGCCTTGGGCTGTTTTGCCGCAAACCTCCGCATAGCGTTGGGAGGAAGCGCGGAAAGGGAGTATCAGAAAGCGAAGCCGGACGAAAAACCAAAAGAAACAGCGAAAGAGAAAGCGATTGCTCGGGCTTTCTTTGAGATTGATTCGCCGTTTCGTCAGTGGCTTGCCGCTCTTAACGAGACCAGCAACGCGGAGGTAGAGAGGCGTCGATGGCGCCGTACCGCACGCGTGATTATCAAAGCGCATGCCGATGTCCTCCTTCGCGAAGCTGGTCCGGAGGCAATCGTTGGCGCTCCTGCTCAAAACGAGAAGGGAGAAACCGCAGATTGGATGACGGCCTCGAAAGCAGAGGCTAAGTTGAACGCCGCCCTTAAAAAGTATCTGCCGCTTGAAGAAGACGAGCCAAACGATAAAGAGGTTCAAACATGACGAAAACCAAGGAGCAACGCCCAGAGCAGATGATTGGCGCATTCGTTCACGGGCGCATATGCTCTATCCAAAACGACTATCTGTCTGCCAGCAGAAAACCACGAGGAGCGCGAAAGTTGGCAACATTGCGCCATGTGCTTCTTTTGCCCATGGGCTCAAGCGCAGATGCATGGTCACTTGTGTTCGAGGGCCTGCCTGCCGAGCTTGTGGGGAGAGGCGCCGAACCATCGTGGGCCGAGACGGCGGTTCATGCCGCGCTCACGCTCTATGCGGTTCATCAACAGGGCAAAACCAAGCCAATGTATGTGCCTGGCGATGAACATTCGTTTGGTGCAGCCCTGCGACAGCTCGTGCGGAGTGATAAGGGACGTTACTCGAATCTCGAAGAGGGCGAAATGCCTCGAAGGTTTAGGGCCTTTATAACGGCCGATTCCATGGAAGAGGCACTTCACTATGCAAGGCAGCTTATACAGCAGCTGCGAGCTGCCGAGATTCCCGTTGATTACGCGCGTTTTGCAGCACAGCTATACACACTGCAAAACCCCTATACAGCAGATAAGGTGCGTCTTGCGTGGGGGCGTGAATATAGTCGAATACCAAAGGCCGAGTCCGGCATCGATGCCAGCTCTTCGGAAGAATAGTTGATGGGGAAATCGCCAAGAAAGGACCTACAATGAAAAAGCCCCAGTTTATCGATATCCATATCCTTCAGACTGTCCCTCCGAGCAACATCAATCGAGATGACACGGGTAGTCCAAAAACAGCATATTTCGGCGGAGTCAAGCGCTCGAGGGTCTCAAGCCAGGCTTGGAAGAAGGCCACGCGCGATAGTTTTTCCTATTTGTTGGATGAGTTCGGTCTTGGTTGGCGTACGAAGCACGCAGCAAACTTGATCGCGGAGGCCGTGACCGCCATTTTGCCGGACATTGAAGGCGATCAGGCCGAAGTTGCTGCCGAGAAGGCTTTGGCGGCAACGGGCGTCAAAGTCAAAGATGGCGAAACGGGCTACTTGCTGTTTCTTTCTTCAGGGCAGATCAAAGCCCTTGCATCGTTGGCGGCGCAGGCTTTTGAAGCGGGCGCGGATGTCGACAAGAGGCTTGCTAAGGAAATTCTTGATATCAAGAAGAAACCGACGCTTAACAGCATCGATGTGGCAATGTTCGGTCGTATGGTGGCGGATGCTCCTGATTTGAATGTCGACGCCTCCGTTCAGGTCGCCCATGCCATTGGCATTGGGAGGATGAATCCAGAGTTCGATTACTTCACTGCCCTTGACGATTGCTCGCCCGAAGACAATGCGGGCGCAGCAATGATTGAGACAACGGAGTTCACCTCATCGACGATGTATCGCTATGCAACTATTGATGTGCTGCATCTGTGCGAAAATCTCGGTTCGGCTGCGGTTGCTTGCCGCGGCATCGAGGCGTTTTTGAAGGCATTCATTACTTCCATGCCCACGGGAAAGCAGAATTCGTTTGCAAACCGCACGCTCCCCGGAGCGGTCGTTCTTCAGCTGAGGGATACGCAACCGGTGAGCTTGGTGAATGCCTTTGAAAAACCTGTTGAGGCGTCGCATGGGAAAAGCCAGATTGAAATTGGTTGTGAGCGTTTGGCCAAACAGGAAGAGGCGATTGACAAGGCGTTTGGAACGACCCCGCAAAAGACGTTCGTTATAACTGCATCTCCGGATGCGCAGTCTCTTCCCAGTGCCATGGGTGTCGAAGGGGCATGTGATCTTGACGCCGCAATTGCGCAAATCTCGCAAGCGTGTGCTGCTTATCTGGCCGAAAATGGCCACCAAACCGAAGAGGTGGACTAGCTATGGCGGTCCTGCTGCTCAAATTGGCGGGTCCGCTACAATCTTGGGGGTCGTCGAGCAGGTTCACCGAGCGCGGAACAGAGCACGAGCCGACGAAGAGCGGCGTTGTGGGCCTGCTTGCCGCAGCCTTAGGTCGTTACCGAACAGATCCCGTTGATGATCTTGCGGCGCTACGCTTTGGCGTACGTATCGATCAGCCAGGAACATTTGTAAGCGACTTTCAAACCGAACATAAGCGAAAGTGGGACTCGCAAAGCGCTCGATGGATATTAAGCGAGAAAAAGGACGATACCCTGCCTTTAACGTATCGTCACTATCTTGCTGATGCTGTGTTTGTTGCGGCCCTTGAGGGCGATTTGGGACTCTTGCAAAGGTGCGCCGAGGCGCTTGACGCTCCGGCGTTTCCCCTGTTTCTGGGTCGCCGTTCCTGTCCACCCGCGTGCAGAGTACATATTGGGCTGTTTGAGGATGTGGCGTTGCTCCAAGCTTTGCGCAGTCACCCCTGGGAAGCAAGCGAGAGATATCAGGGCAACTGGAAGTTCCGCGGTAAAGAAAGCGTTGACCTGGAGATTCTCTACGATAAGCAGGGTTCTGACGAAGGCGAGGGCTACGATGTTCCGCTGCGCGACGTGCCCATCAGCTTTTCGCAGGAGCATCGCCAATACAGCTTTCGTACTGTTGCCCATACAACAGCAACGGTTAGGAACCCGAAATATGCTGGCGTGCAGGCCGACCATGACCCTTGGTCTGCTCTAGGAAAGGAGGTATAGCCGATGTTCTTTACCCAGTTTCCCATCAATATGACGCGGAGGGAGTCGCGTGCGATGCTTGCCTCGCCCTATCGCATGCATGCGGCGATTGCAGGCAGCTTCCCCTTTTCTCAGACGAGCGGGGACGGCCGCGTGCTTTGGCGCGTGGATAGAATGCCTGATGGGGGTTCTCGCCTTTATATCGTGAGTCCCGGCAAGCCGAGCTTGGTAGGGCTTGATGAACAAATTGGGTGGCCCGACTGCGAACCGCAGTGGGGCACGCGCGGATACGATCCGTTTTTGGGGCGCATCTCGAACGGACAGACCTATTCGTTTCGCTTGGTAGCGAATCCGTCGCTCAACAGAAGCACGCGTGGCGGCAAAAGCGACCTGCTAAACAGCGAGGGCGAACCTAAGAGAAATAGAATTGGCCACCTGACCATTCTGGAGCAAACTGCCTGGCTCGTTGGAGCTCAAGCATATAAGGGCGCCGACAAGGAAGTGCCAAGCATTTTTGCGCCCGAGCGGGGATCACGTGCCCAAAGGAATGGTTTTGAGGTTTTGAGCGACGATGAGGGCTGCCCGAGCTTGATTGTTAGTAATTCCAACAGAATCTCGTTTACCAAGGGTGTCCAAGGAAACAAAGTCACCTTTACGCGCGCCCAGTACGATGGCGTGTTGCGCGTGACCGATGCTGATGCCTTGCGCCATGCGCTTGTGTGTGGCATCGGGCATGCCAAAGGATTCGGATGCGGCCTTCTCACGCTGGTTCCACTGGATAGGTGAGCGGCATGGGTGATAATCCTGGCATGATCAAGCCTGATTTGCGCGTACTGCCCACGATAAAGGAGCGAATGACGTTTCTTTATGTCGAGCGATGTCTTGTGAGCAGGCAAGATAGCGCAGTGAGCATAACCGATGCGCGCGGAACGGCGTATGTCCCCGCGGCTTCTCTTGGGGTGCTTATGCTGGGGCCTGGGACCAATATCTCTCATCGTGCGGTTGAGTTGCTCGGCGATTCGGGGACAAGCGTGATTTGGGTGGGCGAGCACGGCGTTCGCTACTATGCGCACGGCCGCCCGCTCACCCATTCTTCTCGGTTGGTTGTCGCGCAGGCTGAGCTCGTGTCGAACACTCGAAGGCGTCTTGCCGTGGCACGAGCGATGTACGGCATGCGTTTTCCCGGCGAGGATGTATCGAATTACACGATGCAGCAGCTCCGTGGCCGCGAGGGAGCTCGGATTCGAACACTTTATCGGCGGCTGTCGAAGCAATACGACGTCCCATGGGATGGGAGGGAATACAACCCCGATGATTTTCTTGATGCAAGCCCAATCAATCAGGCGCTGTCGGCTGCCCATGCATGCCTTTACGGAGTCGTTCACAGCGTGATTGTGGCGCTGGGGTGCTCTCCGGCATTGGGATTTGTCCACGTTGGCCATGAGCGCTCGTTTGTGTATGACATTGCCGATTTGTATAAAGCAGAGGTGACGATTCCCATCGCTTTCGAAGTGGCTTCCGATCCTCCAGAGGATATCGGGGTGGAAGCGCGTCGGTGCACTCGTGATGCGTTTCTTGACGGGAAGATAATGGAGCGCTGTGCTCGCGATATCAGGGGTCTGCTGTTGGGCGACTTCGAGACAGAGGACGAGCCTGATATCGATACGATGTTCCTCTGGGATGAGAGGCGCCCTGCCGTTGCTTTTGGAGTGTCCTATGGCAAGGAAAACGACGTCCAGGTGGATGCCACCGAAGAGAATAACGGAGTGCTTGTGGAAGGATAACGGGTGATTGTTGTTGTTTTGGAAAAATGCCCCCTTGCACTTCGCGGCGACCTAACGAAATGGTTGCAGGAGATTAGCCTAGGCGTGTATGTCGGCAGGGTGGGCGCGCGTGTAAGGGATGAGCTTTGGAGTCGTATTTGCAAAGAATGCAAAACAGGGCGTGCCACGATGGTTTTTTCTGCACGCAACGAGCAACACCTCAACTATCGAGTGCACAACACCGCGTGGGAACCTATCGATTTTGATGGTATCAAGCTAATGATGCGGCCTTCGCCTTCGCGCATGAAGGCCCTTGGCACGAAGAGAGTGGGCTGGAGCTACGCGGCGATGCGATCGAAGGCACGTCGCGGGAGCGTGGCAGCCGAAACGGACGAGCCGCGCGAATACGTTGTACTTGATGTTGAGACCACGGGGCTGGACCCAGACAAAGATGCGATTATCGAGATTGCCGCCATCAAAGTTGAGCAGGGTGTTGAGGCAGGCAGGCTCCATGAGCTTATTCGATACGAGAAAGGCATCCCAAAGAAGATAGTCGAGCTAACAGGCATTACCGATGAGATGCTTGCCGAAAAGGGGATCGAGCTTGAGCGAGCGGTGAGCGGCCTGCTTTCCTTTGTCGGGAGCCGCATAGTGGTTGCGCATAACGCTTCGTTCGATACCGGCTTCGTGCAGGCAGCGTGCGAAGAATGCGACCTAGACGATTTTGACAATGAGTGCATCGACACCATTACACTGGCAAAGAAGAAGATGCCCGATGCGCCGAACTATCGCTTGAAGACCCTGCTCGGCCTTTTGAACCTTGACAATCAAATACCTCATCGTGCCGAGTCTGATTGTGAGGCGACCTTGAGCTTGTTTAGAAAACTGATTAAAATGGGGCCCACATCAAAAGGATAGGGTGTTTTGAGCTGGGATTTTTAAGTCTGCTCCCCGCACACGCGGGGATGATCCCGCGCGTATATCGTGAAGTCTGAGCCGTCTGGCCTGCTCCCCGCACACGCGGGGATGATCCCTGACCTCGATGGTCTCGCCAAAGCTGGACATTCTGCTCCCCGCACACGCGGGGATGATCCCGCCAATGGGCGTGTAGCCTTGGCTGACAACGTCTGCTCCCCGCACACGCGGGGATGATCCCTTGGTGTTCTTCTCACGTGCCATGTCTCACTCCTGCTCCCCGCACACGCGGGGATGATCCCGGAGCGTGGTACGCATCGAAGGTTACCGACGAGCTGCTCCCCGCACACGCGGGGATGATCCCGGTTCGCCCTTATCGCCTTTCTCTCCCCGGTCCTGCTCCCCGCACACGCGGGGATGATCCCATGATCGTCGGATTGATTCAGGCACTTCCCCACTGCTCCCCGCACACGCGGGGATGATCCCGTGGTCGAGATCTACGACCACCTCGCCGACGACTGCTCCCCGCACACGCGGGGATGATCCCTGTCCGGCAGTACCGAAGGCACCCGTTCCCCACTGCTCCCCGCACACGCGGGGATGATCCCGCGCCGGACATCGACCAGAAGACTTGGCGTGACTGCTCCCCGCACACGCGGGGATGATCCCGCATACCAAGGCTTCGCCAAACAAAACTACACCTGCTCCCCGCACACGCGGGGATGATCCCCACATCGGCAAGCTCTACCGAGCCATGCGCGACTGCTCCCCGCACACGCGGGGATGATCCCGGAATGACCTCGAAAGAGGGCGGCATCACCGGCTGCTCCCCGCACACGCGGGGATGATCCCAGTTTCTTGATGCCTCCGACGTTCTGCTCCCACTGCTCCCCGCACACGCGGGGATGATCCCTCGTCACCTGCTCCATGTATTGGTTTGCCGACCTGCTCCCCGCACACGCGGGGATGATCCCGATTGCGTTGAGCTGGTCCGAGAACGTGTTGACTGCTCCCCGCACACGCGGGGATGATCCCAACTACGCGCACAGGCTGGTATTTGGACATTGCTGCTCCCCGCACACGCGGGGATGATCCCGACGTAACGAAGCACACCGGCTACCAGCCCGCCTGCTCCCCGCACACGCGGGGATGATCCCGGTGCCGTGTACAGCTCGCGCCCGATTCCCCACTGCTCCCCGCACACGCGGGGATGATCCCGTGTCGTAGCACTTGCCGCCTGTGATGTTGCACTGCTCCCCGCACACGCGGGGATGATCCCATCGTGAACATCTCGGGCAACCTCACGCGCGACTGCTCCCCGCACACGCGGGGATGATCCCACTCAGGAGAAGGCGGTCGTGACGTACATCGACTGCTCCCCGCACACGCGGGGATGATCCCGCGTAAACACGACGCGAGCTAATTTGCTCGGGCTGCTCCCCGCACACGCGGGGATGATCCCGGTACTCTATCGTGTTCCTATTGGTGATATTGCTGCTCCCCGCACACGCGGGGATGATCCCCCGCCAAGACCAGTGGAGCGCCGCCCTTCCTGCTGCTCCCCGCACACGCGGGGATGATCCCGTTACTACCGCCGGCCACGTAACTGCTCCGATCTGCTCCCCGCACACGCGGGGATGATCCCTCGTAGGCGTTCAGCTCTCGACCGCTCTTGAGCTGCTCCCCGCACACGCGGGGATGATCCCAAAGTCAAGGTCAAGCGCGTTAGTATCGCCACCTGCTCCCCGCACACGCGGGGATGATCCCTCCATCACACGCGAGGAGCTGGACGCGATCGACTGCTCCCCGCACACGCGGGGATGATCCCGTGCGCAAAAGTACGCTATTCATCTAATCGAACTGCTCCCCGCACACGCGGGGATGATCCCTCCTCCTGCAAGGTCTGGTCGTCCCATCCCGTCTGCTCCCCGCACACGCGGGGATGATCCCGAGCTGATTCCTGCGCTGAACCACGCAATGCGCTGCTCCCCGCACACGCGGGGATGATCCCTCAGCTGCCGTCCTTCATGGGGAAGATAGGTCCTGCTCCCCGCACACGCGGGGATGATCCCGCTTACGCGCCTTAGAACACAGCTCCCACGTCCTGCTCCCCGCACACGCGGGGATGATCCCGTGACGGTCATTCTAGTTGCGTTGTAAAGCTACTGCTCCCCGCACACGCGGGGATGATCCCAAGCACAGCGGCATTGGAGCAGGTGAACACTTCTGCTCCCCGCACACGCGGGGATGATCCCGCGCTCAGCGTACTCCAGAAACTCACCGACAACTGCTCCCCGCACACGCGGGGATGATCCCGACCCCGCCTGGTAGATTGCGCCTACCTGACGCTGCTCCCCGCACACGCGGGGATGATCCATTTTATCGACGGGAATCTGGTCGATGGTGCGGCTGCTCCCCGCACACGCGGGGATGATCCCATGGTGACGGTACCGTTCGAGCGCAAGGTCTACCTGCTCCCCGCACACGCGGGGATGATCCCGGAATCACGTCGATGAGCTTCAGGGACGGGGCCTGCTCCCCGCACACGCGGGGATGATCCCGACCCGTTCGCCGACCCGTACAAGCTGCAACACTGCTCCCCGCACACGCGGGGATGATCCCGAGACAGATGGAGGACGCGCAGGCCGCAGCGACTGCTCCCCGCACACGCGGGGATGATCCCCAAGACTCGCCGTCCTGGGAGAACCCGTATATCTGCTCCCCGCACACGCGGGGATGATCCCGCGCTAATCAGCGTGAGCGAGTTCGACCGATGCTGCTCCCCGCACACGCGGGGATGATCCCGCAGCTGCCGTCCTTCATGGGGAAGATAGGTCCTGCTCCCCGCACACGCGGGGATGATCCCGCATTTGAGCGCCTTGTTTTTTCCGTAGTCAACTGCTCCCCGCACACGCGGGGATGATCCCGACCAAACTTTTTATGCACAGACGGCCCCAGTCTGCTCCCCGCACACGCGGGGATGATCCTGCACCGGAGAACGACTGCGTGGCCTTCGCCGCCTGCTCCCCGCACACGCGGGGATGATCCCTCGACACTGTACGTTAGGCCGCTCTTCGACTGCTGCTCCCCGCACACGCGGGGATGATCCCGAGGAGGTAACCGCGCTCATCTGGTAAGCCACCTGCTCCCCGCACACGCGGGGATGATCCCCCCACGCCCGACCTAATCAATCCCGCCACAATCTGCTCCCCGCACACGCGGGGATGATCCCGCCTACCAGGGTTTCGCGAAACAAAACTACACCTGCTCCCCGCACACGCGGGGATGATCCCGGTGGCTTCATTGGCCTTGCCAGCAGCAATGTCTGCTCCCCGCACACGCGGGGATGATCCCGTGATTGTCTGTATTAAGGGCAACACGTTGACCTGCTCCCCGCACACGCGGGGATGATCCCAAGGAAGCGCAAATTAAGTATTTGCGTGCGCACTGCTCCCCGCACACGCGGGGATGATCCCTCGATGTGCGGAACGCAGATAAGCGTCGTCGACTGCTCCCCGCACACGCGGGGATGATCCT
Source organism: Collinsella sp. LCP21S3_A9 (assembly GCF_052118785.1). Taxonomy (NCBI): domain Bacteria; kingdom Bacillati; phylum Actinomycetota; class Coriobacteriia; order Coriobacteriales; family Coriobacteriaceae; genus Collinsella; species Collinsella sp. LCP21S3_A9. The sequence goes on from NZ_JBQKGN010000002.1 coordinate 56,326, forward strand.
TGTGTGCAATCGTGTGCAACCGTAGGCAATCGCTGCTCCCCGCACACGCGGGGATGATCCCGACAAAGCCAAGACCAAGCAAAGCAGATCGCACTGCTCCCCGCACACGCGGGGATGATCCCTACCGCACTATGCGCAAGATAAAGAGCCGATCCTGCTCCCCGCACACGCGGGGATGATCCCGTCCGGGGCGGCCGCAGGCACGACTACCTCGTCTGCTCCCCGCACACGCGGGGATGATCCCGAGTGCGCGCTCCACCAGTACAGCTCCAACGGCTGCTCCCCGCACACGCGGGGATGATCCTACTGATTGCACGGATACAACGTTGCTCGTAGGCTGCTCCCCGCACGCGCGGGGATGATCCCGTCAGCGCAACCGAGAAGCACGCCCGCGCCAGCTGCTCCCCGCACGCGCGGGGATGATCCCAAATGTTGTTGTTGACCTTCTTCAACGCCGTCCTGCTCCCCGCACACGCGGGGATGATCCCACAGAGGTGTTATTATCTTCCGTGTGAACAATCTGCTCCCCGCACGCGCGGGGATGATTCCCTCAGACAGTATCCAGAGAGAAATGGTCTGAAATGTTCCCCGCACACGCGGGGATGATCCGGATGCGGAGGGCCGCGAGATTCCGCTGGACACCTGTTCCCCATGCGCGGGGATGATCCCAAAGAGGTAGAGTCGACCGGCGACGAAGCCTCCTCCTCCCCGCACGCGTGGGGATGATCCCGTCAACAACACCAACGCAGCGAACGGCAATTCCTGCTCCCCACACACTCGGGGATGATCCTGAACGCAAGGGTGCTCTCGACCTGAAGCGCGACTGCTCCCCGCACACGCGGGGATGATCCCGTCAACAGCACCAACGCGGCGAACGGCAATTCCTGCTCCCCGCACGCGTGGGGATGATCCCAGCCAGAGCGTGTTCGCGGGCTGCACGGGATACTGCTCCCCGCACACGCGGGGATGACCCCGGCAGCCGTCAAAGCCCCGGAACTTCTTCCACCTGTTCTTCACACATGCGGGGATGATCTCGCGTGGCCGGCGGTGAGCTTGTCCCACTTGGCGCTCTCCACGGGGTCGGCGGCAACCGCGGCGGGTTTCTCGAGGGACATCCCTCGCCTCGTATCGGCATAAAAAGCCGCCCCGAAGGCGGCTTGCGCGGCGGTAGGATTTGCACCTACGTCTCCTCAATCAAGGGCGCTCTTCGTACTGCGCTACTTTTCGTGATTCCTATTTCCCCTTACGCTGGCAACCTTATCAAGCTTTGGATCAATGTCGATCTAGCTGGAAATCAAGCCGATGCATACAAGCGGTTTATCGCGGCAGGCTTTGAATCAGCGTCGATCTAACCGGTAATTAAACTGAATATAGGTCCAAAGAGTGCCGGGAACGATACGATGGGTTTAGCGAATGCATAATCGATTCCGTTGACCCGGTCAATGCTCAGCTTGAGCGTAGCGGGAAGCGCTTCTTCTTCGATACGGCCGATGTCGATCAGGAGATTATCCGAGGCAAGCACTGTTAGGATATGTTCGGCTGGGCAGTCCCGAATGAGCTTGTGCATGAGTTCAAGCCCGCATGGATTGACGACGATGGTGTAGAGCTCGAAAAATACAACTACGTCTGCGCGAGCTGGGAGGACCGCGACGGCCGGCCCTATGCTGCCATCGACGGCAACCTTCCGGAGGAGGCTTATGCATGATTACTCTGCGCTGGGCTTCAGGTGTCTCCTGCCACCATCAAACCAATCCTGCAGAGCTGATAAGATGAAATTGCTTGGCGGTTCCGCCCTGGGCTCGGTCTGGGGTTGGAACCGTCTTCTTTACTTATTTGGTTTCGCTGCGCTGCTGCTCTTTAATGAGAGGGTTATTGATGGTTCTGCCTTTTGTTTTGAGCAGCGTCAATCCAGCTGGTAATCATGTCTCTAGTTTTCCTCGAATTGGGCAAGCATTTGCCCGAAGGTGCTGAGCTCGAACGGCTCATAAATGAGTGAGCCGCCATCTTCGGTCCGGTAGACCCCGCAGGGGAGGTAACGCCCGTCGGGGAGGACGTAAAGGTTTTCTTCCTCCTTCAGCCCTGCTGGAAATAGCGGAATCCCGTTTTCGTCTACTTGGAACTCGTCTATATTCGCGATCTTCCTCTCCATGATGCCACCTGGCTTGTTTCTGTTGCCGCCGCGATCTAAAACAAGCAGCTCTCAATCAGATCCTTCCCTCGTAGAGTATCGATCCACTCCCGTGGAATTGCCTCGATACCGTAGGCCGTGCCGGCGAGGGCGCCTGCGACGGCTGCGGTGGTGTCGGCGTCGTCGCCCAGGTTGACGGCGGCAAGCACGCAGTCTTCGTAGCTGCTGGTGTTGACGAAGCACCAGGTGGCTGCCTTAAGCGTGTCGCGCACGAAGCCGCCGGATCTGATTTCGTGCTCGGGTACATCTTTCAGACAGAGTGCCCATTCGGGGAGCGCGCCGCTCAGCACGTCTCTCATCAGCTCAACAAATATGATGCATGACTCGGTCGACGTTCTGTGAGCGTGCGTGATCGCAGAGACCTCACGGATCTCTTCACCTGTCGCATCGGTGAACGCCAGGGGCGCGATGCGCATGAGCGAACCGTTGCCGTTGTCGCGCTCGCCGGAGCCTCCTTTGCCGGTGCGCAGGGCTCGAGCGGTCGTGCCGCCGTAATCGAAAACACCGTCAATCGTATACTCGCCATGGGCAATCCAGCCTACGAACTTGTCGCGCATGTCCGCGGTGTCGATATGCCCGAGCTCCCTAATCGAGTCACAGGTAGCAAGCGTCATAGATGTGTCGTCGCTCCAGGTGCCGGCGGGCTGCCCGTGCGTGCCGTAGCCGATCATGTTCGTGCATTCGAACGTGCCGCGGGGCCTGAACTCGTAGGGAACGCCCAGCGCGTCGCCGACGGCGAGCCCATAGATGCAGTCGCGCAAAGACGGTTTTGGTGTGCCCATTCGTATCTCCCACTTTCCTCTTGAGGGATGCTGCTTAATGGCTAAGGCTGGCTAATGGCGATTATCATAAAGCCTGGCGGGGACAGAAACTGCGACGTCGTCGGAGGCCTTCGCGAAAGGGTCTCGTGGCTACTAGAATGAAATGCTAGGGACAACAGAGGCACAGTAACAGGCTGCTGACCGCCTGCACCTTCAGCCCCAGCAGCCGCTCCCAGGCGCAGGAATTCGTCAACGTGCTCAATATGGTGATGTGACCGGGCGCTTTCGAACACAAAAAACCGGGATGCAAGGAGTCACACCTTGCATCCCGGCTGAGCTAAAACGGCGCTGCTGCATGCCGTTGGAGCTTTAGCGCTTGATCTCGATATCGTCGAGCTTGACGTCCATGGCCTCGGTCTTGGCCTTGGCGATGTCATCGGCAAACTCCAGGGACTTCATCATGGTCTCGACAGCGTCCTTGTGCTCTTCGACGTTGTCGATGCGCACGTAGACGCTGCCACCGTCAACGTCGGTGAAGTACTCGGTCGTCACACCGCCCGAGTGCGTAAAGTAGGCGCTGCGCCAGGTCTTGCCGTTGTACTTAACGGGGTCGCTCTCGGTCCATCCGGAGTTGGCCTTCCATTTGGCCTCGTAGTCGAACAGCTCGTCGGCGTTCTTGTCAGAGTCGAAGACAGGGATGAAGCGATCGCTGGCGTGCTCGCTCTCGGTGAACTTAAACTGGGCCCTATCGGCGGTGTCGCCTGCGACGTCGGTGATCTCGGCGCCCTCGGGGACCTCGACCTTAAACCAAATGAAGTCGGTCCTCATATCCACGGCTGGCTTTTCTGCGCCGCCGCCACCGCCACTGCCGGTAGCGCCGCCGCTGCCACCGCAGCCCACCAGGGCAACTGCGGCAAAGAGGCTTATGCAGAGGGTGAGAATCGCAAAGCCCTTCTTTTTCATGGTCGTGTCCTCCTCGATCTGTAACCGCCCATGGATTACCTGCCTTTACTGTACGCGCGAGCGGCTCGTTCAGGTGGGCCATGTGTCCCATTCTGAGGGCCGGATTTGCGCCGGCAAGTGGCAATATGTCCGGGCGCAAAAGAGGGGAGGGCCGATGCCGTCGGCCCTCCCCTGGCTGGGCGTCCAATCATTTAATGACTGCGCATGCGATGCTGCGTGCGAGCCCCTAATGCTTGATCTCGATGCTCGAAATCTCAACTTCGCGTGCCTCGGCAACTGCCTTCGCCATGTCATCGGGAAACTCGATGGAGTTGAGGAGCGCCTCGGCTTCTTTCTTATGCAGATCGAAGTTCGAGATGAGGACGTAGACGCTTCCCGGCTCAACGTCGGTAAAGAGGAGGGTTGAGACGCCGCTGTTGTCCTCGTACGTTCCGACGAGCCACGTCCTGCCGTTATACTCGACGGACCCGCCATCCTTCCACTGGAACGTATCACCTTTCTTTTCTGCCTGGTCGGCGTGGGATTCCTCTGTCGTCAGTGCTTTTTTCCAAACGGGGATAAAGCGATCGGCCGAACCGTTCTTGTCTTCGGGGAAGGTGAGCTGGACCCTGTCGGCATTCTTGCCAGCGGAGTCGCTTACGCAAAGCCCTCGGGCATCTCGACCTTAAACCAGATAAAGTCGGTCTTCTTGGCGACGGGAGCTTTTTCCTTGCCCTCGCTCTTGGATGCGCTGCTGCCCCCGCCCGATGCGTTCCCGCCGCAGCCGACAAGGGCGAGTGCGGCAAAGAGGGCGATGCAAAGGGAAAGGATCGATAGGGTCTTTTTCTTCATGGTGGCGTCCTCCTTGTCTGTCGGTGACATCACGGCGCCGCGGGTTGTTGGAGCCGTTGGTGTATGTTGCTATTCGCAAGCGTGGCGGATGTCGTTGTGTGTGGTGCGGCGATACCTCCGTTCTTAGTTTTCGGCCGTTGAGTGGCCGTGCCCCAACGGGTTCCTTACTTATAGATATGCCCCAGTTTGTGCTGCCGGGGAGTCTCGAAAGGTGGGCCATGTGCCCCATGTTTGGGGCAGGCGCATGGGGCGGCACGGCTCGGCATCGGCTTTTTCATGTTGCGCAACAGCGCTCTGGGTGGGGGCGTATAGACTTGGCTGTGACAAAAGCTAAACCACGAAAGGTCGAACGATGTTCTGTCAAAAATGCGGACAGCAAGTGCCTGATGGATCGACGTTTTGTACGCACTGTGGGGCCTCGCTGGCGGGTGGCTCCGCGCCGACGCCTACGGGCGCTGGTCCTTCCTCTGCCCCGGGCCTGACCCAGTCGATGCCGCCGGTCGCGCCCGCGCCTCAAAAGCCTAAGAGCAAGGCGCCGGTCATTATCGCGGTGGCGTGTGCCGCCGTGGTACTCCTCGGGGGCGGCACGGTGTTTGCGCTCACGATGCTTAACGGGTCCAAGAGCTCTGACACGCAGATTTCGGTGATCGATACCGGGTCTTCGGACGAGAAAGATTCTTCTGCCAAGAAGAAGGATGACAAGTCCAAGGCCAAGGAGTCTTCGTCGTCGGATGACGAGGCCGTTCCCGAGGACGAATCGGCATACTACGGCTCGGGCGATTCGGACGATTACCTAACCGACGTGTATACGTACACGAACGACATGCATCCTTATAGCATTTCGATTCCCAATCGCTTTGAGATGGAAGATACTCCCAGCGGCAGTGGCGCCAGGTATGAGGATCCGGAGACGGGTTTTGTGATCAACCTGTTTGGCTACGTCAACATTAACGACGAAACTGCACACGAGATGTTCGTCGATGCGGACACCTCGGGCAAGGCCGACCTCTATACCGCAGAGGGCGACAACTGGTACGTGGTCTCGTGGCGCGAGGGCGACACGATCATTTACGAAAAGACGATCGTCACGGATTCGACGATTGCCACGGCGCATCTGGAGTATTCGACTGCAAACCGCGACATGGGGTCGAAGATTATCGACACGCTGCTGCCGACGTTCCAGGTGGACTAGGCGCCCGTGCCTATAGCCGGCAATCGGAAACACTGATAGCCAGAGCTCCTGACAGCCTTTGTCTTATGGGCTAGACTGGCTTGGACAAGATCGATGAATGGGACAACTGCTTCCTGGCGTCGTTGTCCCATTTTTTATTATGCGTGCGGCCCGTGGTGGCCGGCGCGGTGGGCAGAGGTGTTTCGATGAGCCAAGAGATGATGGATAAAACCTGTCGCGGATTTGCCGAGGCACTTGCCGCGCGCGAGCCGGTTCCCGGCGGCGGTAGCGCGAGCGCCTTTGTGGGCGCGCTGGGCGCCTCGCTGTGCGGGATGGTCGCTCGTTATGGGTCGACCAATCCCGCGCTTGCCGATCGAGCGGACGATTTGGCGCACGCGTTTGCCCGGGCGGATGAGTTGGCGCAGGAACTTGTCGAGTTGGTCGCCGAGGACGTTCGTGCCTATGGGCAGGTGTCCGCGGCGTACGGTATTTCGCGCGAGGATCCGGCTCGACCGGCTGCGATTCAGGATGCGCTGCACGTGGCGGCTATGCCACCGTATCGCATTATGGATGCCTGCGGGCGCGCGCTGGCGCTGCTCGAGGACATGGCGGACAAGGGGTCGCGCCAGCTGCTGTCCGACGTGGCTTGTGGCGCCGTGTTCTGCCGCGCCGCCATGCAGGGCGCGAGTCTGACGCTCTTTGCCAACACTACGTCTATGAAAGACCGGGCGCGCGCCGAGGAGCTCGAGGCGGCGTGCGATGAGCTGCTGGATACGTGGCTGCCGCGTGCCGATGCGCTGGCGCGCCGTGCCGCCGACGCAGCCAGGAAGAGGGGATAGTCATGGCAGAGCTGCTGAAAGGTGCTCCCGTTGCCCGTACTTTGACCGAGGAACTCGCTGCTCGCTGCGCAGTCCTGCGCGAACGCGGCGTTGTGCCGACGCTGGCCATCGTTCGTGTGGGCGAGCGCGAGGACGATCTATCGTACGAGCGCGGCGCCCTCAAGCGCTGTGAAAAGGCTGGCATTGAGGCTCGCCGCGTTTTGCTTCCTGCCGATGCTTCGCAGGATGAGCTGCTGGCGGCTATTAAGGACATCAATGCCGATCCCGCCGTTCATGGCTGCCTAGTGTTTCGCCCGCTGCCCGCTGGGCTTGACGAGGATGCGGTTGCCGCGGCACTCGATCCCGCCAAGGATGTCGACTCCATGACGCCGGCCTCGCTACTTACCACGCTTTCGGGACGAGGCGAGGGCTTTGCTCCTTGCACGGCCGAGGCCGTGTTGGCGTTGCTGGACCATTACGGTGTTGAGCTGGATGGGGCCAAGGTTGCGGTCGTCGGTCGGTCTCTGGTGATTGGCCGTCCCGTTGCCGCCATGCTTACGGCTCGCAATGCCACGGTGACGACGTGCCATACGCACACGCGCGACCTTGCTGCCGAGTGTCGTGCGGCTGATGTTGTGGTTGCGGCAGTTGGACGCGCGCGCACGATTGGCGCGGATGCGGTTCGCGAGGGCCAGACGATCATCGATGTGGGCATTAACTGGGACGAGGCCGCCGGCAAGCTGGTCGGCGACGTCGATTTTGATGCTGCGGAGCCGGTCGTTAGCGCCATCACGCCTGTGCCGGGCGGCGTGGGGGCTGTGACCACCGCGATTCTCGCCAAACACGTGATCGAAGCGGCCGAGCGCGCATCGAAATAGGCTTTTGACCACGGGGGCTGCCGAGGCTGTGGTTTCGCCCTTTTTGCACCGAAGCGATACACTGTTGCCGTTTGATTTTTTCGCTCAAGGAGGATGCGCATGCCGTGCACAACGATTTTGGTCGGTAAGAACGCGAGCTACGACGGGTCGACGCTGGTTGCCCGCAACGAGGACTCGCCCAATGGGGTATTTGAGCCCAAGCGCATGCGCGTAGTGCATCCCGACGAGCAGCCGCGTGTCTACACGAGTGTCCTGAGCCACCTGACCGTTGAGCTGCCCGACAACCCCATGCGTTACACAAGCGTCCCCGACGTTGTCCCGGGTCATGGCATTTGGGCCGAGGCCGGCTTCAATGAGCTCAATGTTGGCATGTCCGCAACCGAGACGCTCACCACCAACGAGCGCGTCCGCGGCGCCGATCCGCTCGTGGACTACGTGCCCGCCAAGGGTAACGAGGGCGAGGACGGCTATGCGCCGGCGCAGCCCGGCGGTCTGGGCGAGGAGGATATGGTGACCCTGGTGCTGCCGTATGCCAAGTCCGCCCGCGACGGTGTGCGCATTCTGGGCGACCTGCTCGAGCGCTACGGTACCTACGAGAACAACGGCATCGCCTTTAGCGACGTTGACGAGATCTGGTGGCTCGAGACCATCGGCGGCCACCACTGGATCGCCAAGCGCGTGCCCGACGACGCCTATGTGACCATGCCCAACCAGCTGGGTATCGACAGCTTTGACTTGGACGACGCCGAGGGCGCGCAGGTCGACCACATGTGCTCGGCTGACCTACGCGCCTGGATGGCCGAGTGGCATCTGGACCTGATGCTGGGCGTTAAGGGCGACGGTCCCGCCGCGGTCTTTAACCCGCGCGAGGCCTTTGGCTCGCACAGCGACAGCGACCACGTCTACAACACGCCGCGCGCCTGGTACATGCAGCGCTGCCTCAACCCCAGCGATGTGTGGGACGGTCCCGACGCCGACTACACGCCCGAGAGTGATGACATTCCCTGGAGCCGCGTGCCCGAGCGCAAGGTGACCCTCGAGGACATCAAGTACGTGCTTTCGAGCCACTACCAGGGCACGGAGTACGACTGCTACGGCAGCAAGGGTACGCCCGCCACGCGCGGCGCCTATCGTCCCATCGGCATCAACCGCAACAGCCAGCTCGCCGTGCTGCAGCTGCGCCCCTATGCGCAGCCGGCGTATCGCGCCGTGCAGTGGATGGCGTTTGGCTCCAACTCGTTTAACGCGCTTGTGCCGCTGTACGCCAATGTCGAGACCATGCCCGAGTACTATGCCGACACGCAGGCTCGCGTGACGTCCGAGAATTTCTATTGGGCAAATCGCCTGATTGGCGCCTTGGCCGATGTCCGCTTCCATGAGTGCGGTCGCGCGGTCGAGGATTATCAGGAGAAGGTTGGCGGCATGGGCCACAAGCAGATTCACGACGTCGACGCCGTTGTAGCCGCACTGCCCGAGGCTGAGGTGCCCGCCGAGCTCGCCCGCGCCAACGAGGCCTTTGCCGAGCTTGTGCGCGTGGAGACCGATGCCCTGTTGGGCAAGGTGCTCTACACCACGAGCTGTGCCATGAAGAATTCCTTCGCGATGAACGATAACATTAGGTAAAAGCCACATTGCAGCGAACGAGCGAGGCAAACGCCGTCAAAGGCTTTGCCTCGCTCGATTTCTATCCCGGTGACAAACGATTTTGTGTCGTTTGCTCAATCTTGGGTACAAGTAGGCCAATGAAGTTGTTCACGATTGGAGCCAACCATGGTTATGAAATTCGATCAGCTTGTTAACGGTGCCATCAACGTGGGCTTCGGCGCCGCCGCCGTTGCCGTCGAGGGCGGCAAGAAGGTCCTCGACGACCTCAATGCCAAGGGCGAGCAGGTGCGCAAGGACGCCGGCACCCCCGATATCGCCCGCAGCGTGTCCGACATGTTCGAGCAGGCCGGCGGCACCATCTCCGACCTTACCGAGCGCCTGGGCATGCAGGGCGAGACTGCGGCCCAGCGCGTGCTCGACGAGCTCATCCTCGCCCGCGTGCGCGTCATGACCGCCCCCGAGCGCACGGCATTTTTGGCCCATGTGCGCGACATCGTCGATTCGGTCGAGGACAACGTGACCTCGGTGCCCGTCGAGTCCGTTGAGCCCGACGACGCAGAGGATGCCGAAGAGGCCGAGTAGCAGCGCAGATGGCAGATTCCACCACCGATTACAACAATCAAGATCCCTTGGGTGACGAGGCGGCGGTTGTCGACGAGGTCGAGGCCGCCGTCTCGGGCGCTCGCAAGAAGCCGCGCGCTGTCGATATGGTCCCTGAGGAGCCCGACGCGATGGCGCCGGACGAGGAATACCAGCTCACGCCGGCAGGTCGTCGTGAGCGCATTGGGCAGATCGTTCGCCTGATCAAAAAGTATCGCGTGTGGGACAACCTTACGCCGGTGCGCCTGCGTCGTCTGCTCGAAGAGCTCGGTCCCATGTTCGTTAAGATGGGGCAGATTCTGGCCAACCGCTCCGAGATTTTGCCGCAGCGGTTTTGCGACGAGCTGCGCCGTCTGCGCTCCGACGTAGAGCCGGTGCCGTATGAGGTAGTGCTCCGCTGTTTGGAAGAGGAATACGGCCAGCGCCTGGGGCAGATATTCGACGCGATTGACCCCAACCCGCTCGGTAGCGCGTCGCTCGCGCAGGTGCACCGCGCCCGTCTGGTGACTGGCGAGGACGTGGCCGTTAAGGTACAGCGCCCCGGTGCGCAGCAGGTGATGGCTCAGGATATCGACATCATCCGCTCGGTGGTACGCATCGTTTCCAAGTTCGTCAACACTGATCAGTTTGTGGACCTGCATGGCGTGGTCGAAGAGCTGTGGACCTCGTTTCGCGAGGAGACCAACTTTTTGGCCGAGGCCAAAAACCTCAACGATTTCTATGACTTCCACAAAAGCGTGCATGGCGTCTCGTGTCCCAAATCCTACTTGGACCTTTGCACCGAACACGTCGTGGTCATGGACTACATTGACGGCATCTCCATTGCCGATCCCAAGCTCCTGGTAGCCGAGGGTTATGACTTGGAAAAGATTGGCGCCGCGATCGTCGAGGACTACTCGACGCAGGTGCTCGATGATGGCTTTTTCCATGCCGATCCGCATGCGGGAAACATCATCCTCAAAGACGGCATCGTCTACTTTATCGACCTGGGTATGGTCGGGCGCATGTCGAGTCACGACCGCGGTATCGTTAAGGACATGATTTTCGCCGTGGCCGAAGGCGACGTTCCCAAGCTCAAGGATTCGCTTATGCGCTTTGCCGTGACGCGCGGCGACTCTGCCGAGCTCGACCATTCGGCCTTTTTGTCCGACTTGGACTTTATCGTCGCCGACTTTGCAGGGCTCGATCTTAAGGACCTGGATATCGGCGAGTTTTTGACCTCGCTGTTAAATCTGGCGCGCAAAAACGACGTTGAGCTGCCGAGCGTGGTGACGATGTTCGCCCGTGGCATGGTGACGCTCGAGGGTCTGCTGACCGAGTATATGCCCGACGTCAACATGATCCAGATCATCCAGACGCACATCAAAAACGAGAAGAGCACCTATGCGCGCGTCCGCGAAATGGGGCACGATCTTGCCGCGAGCAGCTATCGCGCGGCAAAAGGCTCGCTCGAGGCGGCCGAGTATCTGGGCTTGGCGTCGCGCATGCTCACGCGCGGCCAGCTTAAGGTGAACACGCAGATCATGAGCAGCGATAAGGCGCTGCGACAGCTGGGTGGAATTATCGACCGCATGTCGATGGCAATTGTGATCGCCGGCCTGTTTATCGGCTCGTCGGTGGTGTACTACGCGCGCATCGAGCCGGTTGTGTTCGGTATCCCGGTCATTGGCTTTATGGGCTACGTGAGCGCGCTGGTGCTGGCGCTGATGCTGGGCCGCGAGATCTGGCGTAACAGTCACGGCGGCAAGCGTTAATGGCCCCTGGGGGACGGAGGAAAACGGATCATTTTGCCTTGCGTCGCGCCGGCGTGGGCTGGTCCGAACAAAACTATGCCGGTTTACGGGGCTGGAGCGCCGAACCTCGAGCATACCGAAATTCGCGCTTTTAAAACCGCAGGTAGATGAGTCGTTGGTTTTCGAAAATGGCAGATATGGTTGCGAAGTGCTGAATTAGCCCCGTAAACCGGCATAGTTTTGAAACGGGCTGTTCTTGCAAGGTCCGACGACAGTCCTTCCTATCGCAAACCATAGCTTTTACCTTGGGCTTCGCCTGCGTGCGGGGCCCTTTTGCGTGCTACCATATTGACAGTAATAATCGATGGCCTAGATGGTGGTGCGGAGACGCACGAATGCGCGGTTTTCCTGCGCGTTTGGGAGAATCGGGGTGCAAGTCCCCGGCTGTACCAGTAACCGTAATTCCTCTTGGCCCGGGATGGCCGCGCCGCAGATCGGACGGCGTGCCCGGGCCGGTAAGGTTAAGTCGGATCGCCTCCCATCTTGTACGCGGCCGCGACGCATGCCGCCGGTACGCGTTGGGCTCTGGAGGGAAGGGGGGACCCCGATGGGGGTACTCGAGCGCAATATGCGCGATGACGTGGGGCAGCCGCTGGGCAATGCTCCAGGTGCAGACAGTAGGAGACAAATGGATATGTTTGAGGACGAGTGCCAGCGCGCCTCGTGGCGTCGTCATGGAGCGATTGCCCGCGGCATAGCCAAGCGCGGTCTGGTGGCGTTCCTGGCTTTTGCCATGGCTTTTGGTACCACGCCGGCGCAACTTTGGGCCGAGGGCGCCGAGGGCATTGCCGAGTCTGTGGCTCAGGCTGCGACGGCCGGCGAGGGCGCGGCGGCCGAAGGCGCCACTGCCGACGCCGGCGCGAACAGCGCGGCGGCAAGCGCTGCTGCCGATGGCGCCGACGCTGATCAGGGCGCAACTGCGAGTGCCGCGAATGGCGATGACACCGCTGCAGACAACGCGACTGAGTCTGACAGCTCCGCCGCGATGCCCGCTGTCGCTTCGGAGCAGGGCGAGCCGAAGGCCGCTGCCGCTTCTGCCACGACGCTTTCCAGCGTGGCCAGGGTCTGCATCCAGGACACCAAGGATGAGAACTACTCGTATTCCACGAAGTCCGGCGCGCTCAATGCGGGTGATACGCTCTGGGCCAATATGTACGATAAGGATGAGGACGACTACTACAGTTCGGCTTATTCCGTCTCCAATCCTGGCACCTGGACTTACACCTGGCTCGCCGGCACGACCAGGGCCAGCAGCAATGTCGCCGACTACACCGAGGTCGTAGGCCACGAGCAGTCGCTCACCGTCACCGCCGCGATGGAAGGCAAATACTTCATCTGCAAGGTGACCGCGGACGGTAAGGACTACTACGGTCCGTCCGTTTCTGATGGCTCGGGTATCAATGCCAACTTCATCCCCGGTCCCGTGTTGGGTGCCGGGCAGATGGAACTCTACAGCGTCAAGCTGAATAGCGACAGGCCGAGCATAGGCGATACCCTTACGGCGACGCCGTACAAGGATTGGTCGAGCCCCGCAGGCTCCGACGCCAAGGTCACCTACACGTGGTCCGCATCCACCTCGCAGTCCTCGGGCTTCACCAAGATCGAGGGCGAGACGGGCGCTACGCTCGTGGTGGGCGACGACCTCGAGGGCAAGTACATTAAGGTCGAGGCCACTGCCGGCGTCAACACGGTGAGCAAGACCACTTCCAGCAAGGTCAAACAGGCCGGTGCAGTGGACGTCTACGCGGTTTCGCTCATCAATCCCAAGACCAACACCTCCGTGTTCGCGGTTGGCGATACCGCCCAGGCTCGCGCCAAGGAGAAGGGCTCCTCGACGTTTATCGACGCGAGCAAGCTCAACTATCAGTGGCAGTGCTCTGACACCAAGAGTGGCACGTATACCGACATTGCGGGCGCCACGGGTGAGACTCTCGAGCTTACCGACGCTTTGGGTGGCAAGTACCTCAAGTGTAAAGTGTCTTCGAAGATCGGCTCTTCGAGCTTGACCAACTCGACGGGTGCTCTCGTTGCTGCTGCCGGTTCAATTAATGTCACGAGCGTGACTATGAGCCCGACTTCAGGCAAAGTCGAGGTTGGCTCCACGATTACGGCGACCGCCAAGGTGGATTCCACCGACGTTACCTCCGACTCGCATGTCACGTGGCAGTGGTACAAGGGCAAGTCGAATACCGCCAGCTCGTGCAACACGCCTATCGAGGGTGAGACCGGTAACACCCTGACGGTGACCGCCGCCCTTAAGGGCTGGTACGTCGTGGCCAAGGCCAACGGCGGCTATGGCGAGCAGAAGCCGTACTATGCGGCGGGTCCTGTCTCCGTCGCTGGCCAAGTTGAGCTTTACGACGTGCAGTTCGAGGGCTCTCCCGCCACCAATGGCGTGCACGTGGGCGATACGCTCAAGACCAAGGTACGCAAAAAGGACGGCTCGAACTACAGTTATATCGAACGTACCGACAATGTGACCTATCAGTGGCAGTATGCAAATACCAGCTCGAGCTATGACTCCGCTTACACCGATATCCCCGGTGCCACCGAAGCGACCTATACCGTTGACGCCACCTATGCTGGCAAGTACCTGCGCGTGAAGGTGACGAGCGAAAATACCGTTTCCAGCACGCAGAAGAAGAGCTCGTACGGTACGCAGTCCGTTGCTCCGCTCGGTCCCGTAACGCTTAAGGGCCAGTACAAGCTGGCAGGCATTGAGCTTGCCGACAAGAACGTTACGCTCAGCGTGGGCTCAAAGATCACACCGAGCGTGCAGGTTCCGGGTAGCTGGTCGGGCTCGACCAAGGACGTGCCCGACGATGCCGAGCTCACCATGGCGTGGTATGCCAAGGGCGAGGGCGATGCCGATTGGACCGAGCTCACCGACGGCATCGATACGACCGATGGCAGCCTGACCATTTCGGACGCGCTTGTTGGCAAGCGCATCAAAGTTACGGCGAACGCCCTCGACAACACCGTTGAGTGGGTTTCGCCCGATAGCGTTACCGCGGCGGGGGAGTATAACCTGCTGCGCGTGACCACTACGCCGCAGATCAATAGTGATTCGACCCATCTCGTCTCGGGAGATAGCGTTAAGGCGACGGCGCAGGCTAAGCGCGCCGACGGTTCGGCCACCAACGGTATCGACGTCACCGGTCAGGCGACTGTTGCCTGGTATGCGGCCGACGACGCGAAGGCTCCGGCGGCCGACTGGACGCTGCTGCCCGATATGTCGGGCGCCGAGGCGACGGTTTCGGCTTCTGCCGCGGGCAAGTATCTGAAGGCTGTCGCCACGAGCGGCAGCTCGATGGTCGAGCTCGTCTCTGCCAATCCCGTGATCGCCGCAGGCTCTCTTGAGGCCGCAGTTCAAAAGCTCAACGATTCCAATAAGCAGATCTCCGTTGATTACAGCGCTAAGGGCGGCAACGTTAACGACGCGCTGAAGGCGCAGCTTGCCGATCTGGGATTTACCGACGTTGACGTTAAGGTCTCCGAGGGTGGCGTGCTCTTTAAGGCCGAGGATGCTAAGGCCACGGTCGGCATCTCCGACGCCCAGGATAAGACCAACGGCGATGTGACGTTCTTCTACATCGACCCCAACGACTACACCGGTTACAACATCGACGGTCTGCGTAGCGCCGATGTGGTGTTTGAGCTGTCGCGCGATGGCAAGACCGTGTATTACCAGCCCAGCAAGACGGTGCAGGTTGCTTGGGACGAGGCTAAGCTGCAAGACCTTCTTGACAGTGCTGCCGAATCCCTGCAGATTGGCTACGCGGCGGGCGAGTCCGCCGATGGCGTGACCCAAAATGTCACGCTTCCGTACAAGGCGGGTTCCGCAAAGAAATTCTCTGTTGAATGGACAAGCTCCGACACCGATCGCCTGTTTGTTTCTGGTTATAGCTGGGAAGATAAGACAGGTAAGGTTTCGCGCGCATCGAGCGATCGAGACGTGACGCTGACCGCTAAGGTTACGGTTACGAGCGGCGACATCAAGCTTGCCGGCTCGCACGACTTTGTCGTGACGGTTAAGGGTGATCCCGAGAAAGTCAACGCCGACAAGAAGGCGCTCCAGGAGAAGGTCGATGCGGCCTTTACCTACGATAATATCAAGTACTCCGGCACCGACGTGGTCGCCAACAAGGACGGCTTGACCGCCGACCTGCAGATGCCGCGCACGAGCACGCTCAATATCGACGGCAAGTATTACGAGGTCAAGTACTCTGCCAGCACCGATGACATTACGTTCAACGGCTACAAGGGCACGGTCTACCAGCCGCTGCCCGGAGCCAAGGCTGCAAACACCAAGATTACCCTCACGGTGACCGACAAGTCGAACTCCGAGGTCACGGCTAGTAAGACCCTCGATTTAGCGATTGCTCCGCAGGACCAGGGTGAGCTCGATGCCGAGCTTTCTCTTATGGAAAAGGCGAAGGCCGGCTATGCTGACGCCATTCTGAATGGCCAGCACTCCAATGCCGTTTCGGCGGACATGCACGCCTTCCAGAAGGCGTATCTCGATGCCGACGGCAACCTTGCCTGGAGCTACAACAAGGCAACGACCGATTCGACGTCCCCTGGTATTGTTCCGGTCGATCTGCCTGGCTATGACGCGATGTCCGGGCAGGATTGGCGTCTGTTTAAGTCGAGCAACAGCTCTATTGTCTCCGCAGAGAACCTGAAGGTCACGCAGCCGCAGTACAACACGAAGGTTGTCGTTTCCTCGCGCCTGACGAGCGAGAAGTTCGCTCGCTATGCTGAGCGCTATCCCGACAATGCCACGTATGCCAAGCTTGCGAACCAGGATGTCTCGGCAACGTTGACGGTCGTGGGCACGAGCGGTCTAAACGATCCCGAGGTTACGGCGACGTGCACAGTTATCGGCGTCGATGCCAAGGGCAAACAGCAAACGTGGGCTGCCGCGACGCAGTACACGCTCAAGAATGGCTCGACGGCCGCCGATCTTTCCGAAGAGCTCTTTAAGCAGGCCGGTCTCAAGGCCGACTACGACCCCAATGGCTCTTGGGGCTGGGTGCTCAACTCCATTGCGTCGCCTTTCGATGCAGGCCGCACTCTTGCGTACGATTCAGCGACGGGCGCGTATTGGCAGCTGTTCATTAACGGTGTCGCCGCATCGGTGGGCGCTGGCAGCTACTCCCTCGAGGCGGGCGACTCCGTCGTCTGGTGCTACTCGAAGTACGGTGACGCTGCACCCACCGACCAGCTTTCGGTAAGCTGCACCGTTATCGGTCAGGACGCTTCGGGTGCCCAGCAGACGTGGGCGCAGCCTACGACTGCACTGGTGGAAGAGGGCGCAACTGCCGCCGATCTTTCCGAGCAGGTCTTTAAGCAGGCCGGCATTGGCGCCGACGTTCAAACCGGTTCGTATGGTTGGTTCCTCAATTCGCTGACTTCTCCGTTCAATAAGAGCGTGAAGCTTTCGACCGTACAGGTTAACGAAAGCACCTGGAAGTCCTGGCAGTTCTTCGTTAACGGCAAGATGGCCAATGTTGGCGCCGGCAACTACACGCTTAAGGCCGGCGACGAGGTTACCTGGGTCTATGGTTCCGATGGCGCCATGCCCGGTCAGGTCTCCGTCTCGATGGAGATCATCGGCAAGAAGGACGATAAGGCGCAGCGCTGGACCGATCCTTCGACGCAGGTGTTTGTTGAGGGCACGACGATTAAGGACGCCACTGCCGCCTACTTTGATGCTTTGGGCATCAAGTTCGAGATGTACGATCAGCTGGGCTTCTGGGGCGTTCACAGCCTTGTCTCTCCGCTTGACGGCGCTAAGTTGGCCGGCGCTTGGTCGTTCTTTGTTAACGGTGTTCCCGGACCCCAAATCGATAGCGACTACGTTGTCAAATCGGGCGACACGATCGTCTGGGCCTATGCTGCCGGCGACACGGTGCCTAATCCCGACGAGGTCGTAGTCGATCCGAGCGCCCCGCGTCCGACCGATTGGAAGTCCGATTGGGACGGCCAGTCCAATGCGGCGGTCGAGAACGTTTCGACGCCTACGGGTGCGCTAGCGAGCTCCTGGACGTTCGATTGGAAGGCGTATTCCGGTTCGGCGTATCCCAACGCGAGCGAGCCTATTGTCGTGAACGGCAACGTGTATCTTGCCGTCAACAAGCGTTTGCTAAAGATTGACGCCGAGTCGGGCAAGGTCCTTGCCGAGTCGAAACTTAAGGCTGCGGTCGGTTATACCTCGCGCCCGATTTATGCGAACGGTTTGGTTGTCGTCCCGCTCAATGGCGGTGCGGTTCAGGCCCTGACTGCCGATGCTCTTACGACAGTTTGGATTACCGATGCGGTGAGCGACGTTGCCCAGTCGAATTCTCAGATGACGGTTGATGGCAACTATCTCTATGTTGGTACCGTTGATGTCGATTTTGGATCGGGTACGTACAACAACGGCCACCTGACGCGCATTAATATGCTGACAGGTGCTGTTTCCTGGCAGCATGTCAATGCCAATGAGGGCTATTACTGGACAGGCGCTACGGTGGGTGATGACTTTGTCTTGGTTCCCACCAGTGCCGGTACCGTCGAGATGCTCAGCAAGTCTTCGGGCGATGTGCTCGGCAGCGTTTCGGTTGGGGCGATTGTCAACTCCACCTGCGTGCTTTCGGCTGACGGCAGCCATGCCTATCTCATCTCGCGCGACGGCAAGCTGCACGTGTTGGCGATTTCTGATGGCGACTCACGCGATGCGGATTCCGCTTCGCGAATTACCGAGGAGCGCGTAGTTGACCTTGGCCTTACCGGCTGCGCGTGTGCGCCTACGTCGTATGATGGCAACAAGCTGATTGTTGGCGGCGAGGTTGCTGGCGGCTCTGCGCTAGCGATTATTGATCCGGCCGACGACTTTGCCACGACGCTGGTTTCGTCTGCTGATGGCACTGCGCTTCCTGCTGGTGGCATCAAGGGTGCTCCGCTGGTGAGTGCTCAGGCCGATGGGACCTACTACGTGTATTTCACCGTCAACTATGGTGGGACCACTGCCCAAGGCAATTACACCTCGGGCGGTGGCGTATATCGTTACAAGTTGGGTGACACTGAGGCTTCTGGTGTGTTTAGTGCAGCAGGACACAACAACTACTGTGACTCGCCAATCGCTTGTGATGCCCAGGGCAACTTGTACTACATCAACGACTCTGGCGCGCTGTTCAAGCTGAATGCTGGCGTTAAGGTTTCGTTCAATGCCGGCGAGGGGTCCAAGGTCGATTTTCAGACTACGGCCGCCAACGGCTCTGTCGCCAAGCCGGCCGATCCGACGCGTGAGGGCTACACCTTTGGTGGCTGGTATACCGATGAGGCTTGCACCAAGGCGTATGACTTTAGCGCTGCGGTGACGGCCGATATGACGCTCTACGCTAAGTGGACCAAGAATGCCGTTACCCCTGGCGGCAACGGTGACTCTGGCTCCAATAGCGGCAATGGCGGCTCCAATGGCGGCTCGGGTAATGCCGGGGCTGGTTCTGGCTCCGGTAACGGCACAAATGGCCAGCAGACTGGCGGTGCTGTTGCTCCGGGCCAGAAGCCGGTATCCACCACGACCAAGACCGAGACCAAGGACGGCAAGGATTCCAAGAAGGATTCCGACAAGTCCGACAAGAAGGACAGCAAGAAGTCTGACAAGAAGTCCAGCAAGTCCAGCTCCAAGTCCGATACGGGCTCGGCTGCCGCGACTACCGCTAAGAAGTCCGCTGAGGCTCTGGCACAGCAGTCTGGCTTCAACCCGCTCGCCATTGTTGGTGTTGCGGCCGGCATGATCGGGCTTGCGGTCATTGGCGTGTTCGTGTTTACCAAGCGCCGGTAGGTGAGAGCTGTGTCCAATAAACCTCAGGACGCCGACTCCAAGCAACCCGACTCGTCGTTCATTCAGCTCGACGATGCTAAGCAAAAGGGCGCCGCCTCGGCGGCGTCCGCCTCTCGGCGCAAGGCGCTGCTTGGCTCTCTGACGGCCGTCTGCATCGCGCTGATTGTCGTCTCGCTGGGCTTTGTTCACCCTTCCGCCAGCGGTGCCTGGTCCATCGATTGGATCGCTCGGGCCGTGGCGGGGAGGAACGTTGCCGACTCTGGCTCTATCGCCTCTCGCAAGACGGAGACAGCGGGCTCCTCGTCTTCTGACGCTGTGGACTCCGAGTCCAAGGACTCGAATGAATCGGATTCCAAGGACGCTTCCGAGTCTTCGGACGAGAAGTCAGACAAGGATTCGAAAGAGAAGAAGTCCGAAGGCAAGGGCGGCAAGAAGTCCAACAACGCGTCTGCCGGACAGGACTCCGAATCCGCTGGTGGATCGAGTTCTTCTGACGGCTCCTCTTCGGGCGGCGGCTCGGTGTCTGGCGGTGGGTCTGTATCCAACGGCGACAGCGCCTCTGCTGGCAATCAGGGCAGCTCGCAGCAGCCTGGCTACGTTACCGTGACGGTCTCTGTGACGTCGAGTGCCGTGGGTAACCCGGTGTCTTCTGGCGGTACGTTCACCTTCAACGAGGGCGCTACCCCCTACGATGCCCTGTGCGCCCTGGGCCTTTCCGTAAATGCGCACGGCTCATCGTACGGCACGTATGTCGCCGCTATCGGTGGTTTGGCCGAGAAGGAGCACGGTGGTACAAGCGGCTGGATGTACTCTGTCAACGGCGTAACGCCCAACACGGCGTGCAGCAACTACGTTCTCTCCAATGGCGACAGCGTCGTCTGGTATTACGTAACGGGTTAAATGCCTTGACATAACATGCCAAACGGGCGGTTCGGACCAACATCCGAGCCGCCCGTCTTTATGCGAATGGGACGTCGTTTCCCAATCGAGGCTCAACTGGAAATCGCATCCCACTCTGAAGGTGAATTCCGGGACACAGTTTCCGCATCAGCATCCATTGGGAAAGCGCATCTCGTTCTAGACATCGATAACGGGATGCGCTTTCCGTTTCGGCGTCCGCGGGAAACTGCGTCCCATTCTGAGGCTGCAATCTGGGATACACTTTCCGGAACGGCGTTCATGGGGAAACTGCGTCCCATTCATGCACCGTAGCCCGCCTTCCTCGGCAGACTCTGCAAACAAAAAACCGGTTGGAACGAGAATTCCAACCGGCTGCGAAGCGAGATTATGTTTGGCTGACTACGACCGTGCGCCTTCGAGGAAAAAGCGACGGCTAAAGTAGTTGTACCAGGTGACCAGGAACGTGGCGATGGCCTTCATGGCCTGGTAGCCGATGCTCAAAAACGTGACGCCCACAAACATGTACAGGTCGTTGAGGCCCAGACCGATCACCGACAGGATGGTAAAGATCGTGAACTCGCGCTTACGGCTCATGCCCTCGCGATGGTCGAACACGTACTTCATGCTGAGCCAGTAGTTGACCACGACGGACGTGGTAAACGAGACCGTCGTGCTCATCAAAAAGTCGAGGTGGAACAGCTCGACGAGCGCAATAAGCATACCCCAGTCGACGCCAAAGGAGATAAGACCCACGACAGCGAACTTGAGGAACTGCTTGGTATGAGGTTGTGCCAGCGCGTTACGCACGTAATCACATCCAATGCGTTGATGAAACGAGCAACGAGATACTTTAGAGCTTTTGCATGGCAAACGTAAGGTCTTTGGCAAGAACTATACGAACTCGCCAAATATTCAAGAGGTAATCCGCAAACGCTGCAAATCTTCCCGTAAACGAGCAAGGCCCACGAATAAACAACGCTCGACGCGCGTCATCCGCAGGTCCCCGTAGTGCAACGAGGAGGCCGAGCTATTTGGTCTGCTCGCCCTCTAGGAAGATCTTTCGCGTTACAAAGTTGTAGACCATGACGAGTGCGGTAGCGCAAATCTTGGCGATATTGGCCTCGAGGCCCAGGCCGGCGTTGAGGGCAAGCACGATGCCGTCGTTGAGCGCCAGGCCAATAACGGATAGCACGACAAAGATGATGAACTCGCGGCGGCGGCTCATGCCCTCCTTGTGTGCAAACACGTACTTCATGCTCGCGACGTAGTTAAAGATGAGCGAGACGATAAAACCGCTGGTGTTGGCGATCAAGATGTTGAGACCCAGGCCGTAGTGGAGCAGATTCATGATGCCAAAGTCGATGACGGTGGCAACGACGCCGACGACGCCAAACTTTATGATCTGCGCAAGGAGCTTTTGCATGGTACCTGCCTTAGGGTGGCGCCGGGGCGCCGCGGGGATGACAAACCCAGCAAGTTTAACCAATCCCCGCAGACGGGGCTAGGCGCGCTCCTCGATAGCACCGTTTCTATATGCATCGAGGAGCTGGCGCAGGTCTTGGATCTGACTGCGAATCTTGACGCCGGTATCGGTGTCGCTCACCATGCGGCGCCGGTCGGCCTCGTCAAAGCGGTTGGTCTCGCTCTCGATATCGACATTGCGGGTGAGCGCCTCGGCAACAGTGGTAAAGGCCTGGTGCGACTTAAGGCGGCATCCGCGCGAGCTCGAGATGAGCGTGTAACCGGCGATGCCCGTTTTGGGGTGGTAGGCGCGACAGAAACCGCCGTCGATGACCAGCAGCTTTCCGTTGGCGCGGATGGGCTGCTCGCCCTTGGTGGTCTTGACGGGCGTATGGCCGTTGATGATATGGCCCGTCGGCGAGCAGGCCATGGGGGCGACGCCAAACTCGCGCATGATATCGTCGCAAACGGACGAGGACGTGGTGAGCGTGTAGTACGGGTCCATCGGCTCGACCCACGTGCTCTTGTCGGCAATGTAGGCGCGCTCGAAGGTGCGCACCACGCGTCCGCTGGCGGGTGAGTTAAAGCCGATCCACAGGTACCACATCCAGTCGAGGGCATCGCGGTCGCCGGCGCGCCAGGCGCGGCGGGCGATATAGTCGCAAAAATCAAAATAATCGCGGCCGGCGTGCCAGGTACCCAGGCAGTTCATGCTGCTAAAGGTGCCGTCTTCGTTGAGCGGTACGCAGCCGTGGAACAGCAGATTGCCGTTGGCGACCTTATACATGGAGCCGTGGGTATAGAGGAAATCGATGTGGCGATGCAGATGATCGGCGGTGACAAACTCGGACACGAGCTTGTCGATGATGTGCTGTTCCTCGGGCGTGAGCGTGTAGGGGTCCGCTGGATCGACGGTGGGGAAGTCGTTGGTCGTGAGCGGCCACACGCTGCCGTCGGCGAGGGTGACCGTGCCGGTGTCGTGATCGACCTTGTCGAGCAGAAGACGGTCGGCCATGTCGAACTCGGGGTGGCGCTGGATAATCTGGCCCTCGAGCTTAAAGAGCAGAACGTTGATGGCTTTGATGAGCGGGCTGATGGGCTCGCCGGCGGTATAGGTGGCGTTGGCAAAGGCGACAAGCTCGCGCAGCGAGATGCCGTAGTCGTTCTCGAGAATCTCGTAGTTGCCGTAGCGCAGGTTGTTGCGTAGCACCGTGGCGATGCAGGCAGGCTCGCCGGCAGCGGCGCCCATCCACAACAGATCGTGATTGCCCCACTGAATATCGAGCGAATGATAGGTGAGCAGGCGGTCCATAATCTTGGCCGCGCCGCCGCCGCGGTCGAAGATGTCGCCCACCAAGTGCAGGTGGTCGACGGCGAGGCGCTTGATGAGTGAGGCGAGCGACTCGATAAAGTCGTCGGCGCTGGCGGTCTCCAAGATGGATTCGATAATGCGCTCGTGATAACGCACGCGGTAGTTGTTCTCGTCCGGATGCGTGTGCAGCAGCTCGTCGATGATGTAGGCGTAATCGCGCGGGATGGCCTTACGTACCTTGGAGCGGGTGTAGCGGCTCGAAAGCGAGCGGGCAACCACAATGAGCTGGTTGAGCATGGTCTTGTACCAGGTGGGCGAGTCCTCGTGCCGGCTGCGGACCAGATCGATCTTCTCGCGCGGGTAGTAGATGAGCGTGCACAGCTCGCCCTTTTCGTTAAAGGAGAGCGTGTCGCCAAAGATTTCGTCGACATGCTCGCGCACGACGCCCGAGCAGTTGTTGAGGATGTGCATAAAGGCTTCGTACTCGCCATGCACATCGCTCATAAAATGCTCGGTTCCCTTGGGCAGGTTGAGGATGGCCGAGAGGTTGATGATCTCGGTGAATGCGGATTGCTCGGTGGGGAACTGTCTCGACAGCAGGCGCAGATACTTGAAGTCTTGCGGATTGCGATCGAATGCGACCATGAAACACCTTCCGATGTGGTTGGTAAAACTGATAAACAGCGCCAAACGTTTATCAGTATGCGCCGCTTTTGTTTCGATTGGGGTTAGGAGATTGAATTGTTGGCCGAACGGTTTGCTAAATCGATTTAGTCGAGGTAGATGTGGCGGTTGAGTGGAGACGTAGGGTCGTTTTTGCAGGCGCATACCTCCGGGATCGCTAGAGATGATGACGGTAAAGATGTTCACTACCTTTGGTTCAATTTGGTGAATAACGGACATTTGTACCGTATTCACGCATGCTGTGCGATAATTTGCGCAGCAATGAGTAAGGAGCCTCATATGAGTGATTTTGTCCTGACCTGTGAATCCGCCGCCGATCGAACCCGTGAGTTCTTTGCGTCGCGCAATATTCCTGTCGTGTGTTTTCATTACGAGATCGACGATGTTGTCTATACGGACGATCTGTATCAGTCGATTACGCCGGACGAGTTTTTTGCTCAGATTGCCGCGGGCGCCATGCCCAAGACGTCTCAGGTGAGCGTGGGTGAGTACGAGGAGTTTTGGGAGCCGCTTGTTGCCGAGGGTAAAGACGTGCTGCACCTGACGTTGTCGTCGGGTATTTCGGGCACGTATGGATCGGCCTGCGTTGCGGCGCAGATGCTCGCGGATCGCTATCCCCAGGGCGGCAAGGTGCGCGTCATCGATTCGCTGGCGGCGTCTTCGGGCCTTGGCCTGCTGGCGGAATGTGCCGCCGACGTTCGCGATGGCGGCGCTTCGCTCGACGAGACGGCCGCTTGGATTGAGGAGCATAAACTCAACCTGCACCACTGGTTCTTCTCGACCGATCTGTCGAGCTATCTGCGCGGCGGTCGCATTTCGGCCGCGAGCGCGATTATCGGCACGGCGCTCAAGATTTGCCCGCTTATGACGGTCGATTGCGAAGGTGAGCTGGCGCCGCGTGAGAAGATTCGCACCAAGAAGCGTGCGATTTCCGAGATGGCTAAGACCATGATGGCACACGTGCAGGGCGGTGCGGATTATTCGGGTAAGTGCATCATGTCGCACTCGGCGTGTCGCGAGGATGCCGAGGCAGTTGCGGCGCTGATAGAGGAACAGGTTCCGCAGCTTAAAGGCAAGATTGAGATTAATGACATCGGTACTCTGATTGGCTCGCATACCGGACCTGGTACGGTGGCGCTCTTCTTTATGGGCGACAAGCGCGTGGACTAACGTTTGTGGGCTGGCTGACGGTTTTAACGGCTACGCCTGTCCTCCTGACATTTGATAACAGAAAAAGGCCCGTCCCGTTGTTTGCGGGGCGGGCCAAGATGTTTTGCTAGCGTTTCTTTCCGCGGAAGAAGAAACCGTGTAGCGAGGGCTTGAGTCCGCGGTTGGCACGACGCTCCGCGATATGATCGTGGATCGAGGCGACGCGTTCGATGACCTCGTCGGGAATCGGCACGTCGGGATTCATGTTCTCGACCTGGCTGACCTCGGCGGCGGCGACCTGGTCGATAATGGGCACATCGTCGCGCGAGATGACAGGCGTGGCGTCTTCCTTCATCTTGCGGTAGCGCTCCATCATGTCGGTTTGCAGCTGCTGGGCCGAAGGCGGCGTCCAGATGATAGCGTTGGCGCCGGCGGCGATGGTTTCGCGGATGCTCTCGGGCGTCTTGCCACCCGGTGCGATGAGCGGCAGGCTGGGATAGTGCTCTCGCAGCTCGCGTAGGACCTGGGGTGTGTTTTTGCCGGCGGCGATGTTGAGGATCTTGGCCCCGGCGCGCACCTTGGCGTGGGCATCGTCATCGCAGCGAACGACCGTGGCGATGACGGGGATGTCGGCGATGTTGGTGATGTGCTCGACCATCTCGGCGGTAGCGGGGGAGTTGACCACGCAGCCCGCCGCGCCTTGCATCTCGGAGACGGCCGCCATCTGCACGGAGCGCTTACCGGTGGTGGTACCGCCGCCAACGCCCACAAAGACCGGGCACTCGGCAACAGTCAGCAGCGCCTGCGTAATGGCGGGCTGCGGCGTGAAGGGGTAGACGGCAAACACGGCGTCGGCATTGGAGTTGCGGATGACCGCCACGTCGGTGGTATAGATGAGCGATTTGATGCGGCGTCCAAAGAGCGTAAAGCCGCTGGCCTCCTCGATCTCATCGGGCATGCGGAGGGCCGCCTTGCGCAGGCGCCCGTCGATGGGCAGCGGCTCCATGGGCAAAAGGCCGCTGGGGGTTACAGCCACCTGGGGCTCGGTAAATTCGTCCGCAAGCTCAACCTCTGAGAAATCGACCGAGGCGACGATGTCCTCGTGAACCTCGGCGGGAACATCGATGGGGGCTTGGTCGTTCGTCGCGGCGGGCGTGTCGAAGGAGCTGGTGGCGACAAAAGCGTCAACACGCTCGTTCAAATCGTTGAGAGAATCCATTGCGGTCCGTTTCTATAATGTGCGGTCGGCAGCGTGCGACCGGCGCTACGTTGCTAAAACGTTTGACGTGTTGATTTTTCCCCGCCGCGCCATCCGTTAGACTGAAGGGCCGCGAACGTGAAGGAGCTGTGGTGGCGGGAATCGAGGTGCTATCTTGGATGTCCCGTTTATAAGAGAGGTGGCGCGGTATGGAAATCACGACAATATTGAGCTCGATTGGCCTATGCGTGGGCGCAATCGTAGCCGCCGCGGTCATCTACTTTGTGGTTACGGCCATTAAGGGCAAAAAGGCCGAGCGCAAGGAGCGTGAAGCGCTTGCGCGGCATAAGGACCAGCAGGACAGGCGCGCACGGCGATAGTCTGTTGAGTTTGAATCCGTGCGCTAGCTGCGTTTTCGGATCAGAGCGATGTAGAAGCCCTCAAAGTCGCGGCTGGGTGGGATGGTCAGCGTGCCGGGCATGCCGTTGGCGACGGTCGAGACGTGGCCGGTGGCGATGGCCTCGGTGAGGGCGTTGCTCTCGACGCGTGGCTCTTCGCCAGCTTCCTGGGCGCGACGCGCTTCGCTTTCGCTCGGCGTGCCGTCGAGGGGAATGAGCTCGCAGTCCATGTGTTTGTCGAGGGCCTCTTGCAGGGCGTCCTCGTTTTCCTGCGGCAAGATCGAACAAGTCGAATAGACGAGCGTGCCGCCCGGCTTGAGGGCGCCCATGGCGCGGTCCAGAAGCGCGCGCTGCGAGCGGGCACACTTGCAGAGCAGCTGCTCGGTCAGGCCGCGCAGGCTTTTCTCGTTGCCGCTGATGACGGTGCCCGTGCCGGTACAGGGGGCGTCGAGCAGGATGCGGTCAAAGCGGAAGAACTCGTCAAGCTCGCGTGCGTCGATGCGCATGACGGGCACGTTTTTGGCGCCCTGGCGGTCCAAGTTGGCCTCGAGCTTTTCGGCGCGGGGAATGCTCATCTCGCAGGCGGTGAGGTGCGCCTGTCCCTGGGTGAGAGAGGCGATCTGCGTCGTCTTGCCGCCGGGGGCCGCGCACATGTCCAGGATATCCTCGCCGGCCTGAGCGCCCAGCACCAAAGGAGGCATCATGGACGACAGGCTCTGCAGATAGATTTTGCCGTTGCGGTAGATGTCGAGATCCCACAGATCGGATACCTGGGCCTCGGGCAGGATGAAAGCGTCCGGGTACCAGGCAACGGTTTGGTGGGCGATGCCGGCTGCGTCGAGCGCGGCGGCGATGTCCTCGGCGGTCGCCTTGAGCGTGTTGGCGCGCAGCGTGACCGGTCGCGTGGCGGCGGCGCCAAAGCCCTCGATCATGAGCTCGGCATCGGCAGGCGCATAGGCGCCGGCGACCGTGTCGACCATAAAGCGCGGCAGGTCGGCGGCGGAGTGTTGGGCGGCAAGCTGGTCGGAAAGCTCGGTGGCGGCAAACTGCCTAAGCTTGAGCTCGGGCTTAACCTGCTTTTTCTGCTTACGACGACGCGGCTTGGACATCCGTCTTTCCTTCCCATTCCATTAAAAGTAGTCAATTTGGGACGGGGCTATTTTAGCTACCCGTCCGTTTCGGCAGGCGTTGCAGTTAAATTTGGGACGGGGTAGCTAAAATAGCCCCGTCCCAAATTGACTAGTCTGCCTTGGCGTTTGTCTAGTACTGGCTCTCGTGCTTGCTGAAGAAGTCGAAGCGCGGGGGCAGCGGCTTTACGCGGTGCTCGCCGGGCTTCTCGCCCAGGCTCTCCACAAACTCGTCCGTGGAGGCAAAGATGTTGTCCCAGCTAAAGAAGGCGACCGGATCGACGTCGAAGTACTCGCAGATGAGCTCGCAGCCGGCCGGGACGATGCCGTGCATCAGGACGGTCGCCACGCGCAGCTCGGTAAAGGCGTCGACCAGTGCCTGCGTCATTGCGGTGTTTGCCTCGCTACCCTCGAGCTTGTTGGCAGCCTTGGAGGCGTCGCTCCAGCGCTTGTTGGCGGCACGCAGGTAGTCGTCGCACACGGCGAGCGCGCGGTGCGTCTCGAACTTGTACATGGCCTGCTCAAAGGCGAGAGCTGCCTGCTCGGCGGCTTCGACCACGGTGGCGGAGGCGGCACCGGCGGGGATGCAGCCGTTGCGGTAGGGGCTCTCGTCGCCCTCCTTGACGGCGACGCCGTAGAAGCAGCTGCGGGCCAGGCGGTTGAACACGCCGGTCAAAAGCGCGCTCTCCTTAAGGGCCGGGTCGATAACGCGCTTGTCGTCGCAGGCGCGCACCTCGTTGCCGTCCTTGTCCTTGCCGGTCACGCGTGTGTCATATGCCTTGGGGCTAAAGCTCACCGGCTTCTCGGACAGGCCGAGCGACAGCCAATGCGCGCGCATCTGCTCGCAGGTGTAGTGGTTGAGCAGGTCGTCTGCCGGCGGGGGAGGCGTCTGCGAGGACGAGCTGGCTTTTTTGCCCATGTAGAGCAGGTGATAGCAGGCGCTGACGGTGCTCTGCGTGAGGTTCCAACCCAGGGCCTCCCACATGGCGGTCTGCGCGATGCAGTAGAAGTAGATGTTGTCCTGACCGATAAACTGGTAGATCTGTGCGTCATCCGAGCACCACCAGTCGCGCCAGTCGAGCGAGCTGTGCTGGTAGGTGGGCGCGGGGACCTGGGTGGAATCGGCGGCGGGCTCGCCCATGAGGGCGGCATCCTGGGCGGCGACGCCCTCGGTCACGCCGGCGGCGCGGGCATCGCGGGCGAGCACGGTGCGGGTGTAGCTGATGGGCGCCCACAGGCTCTCGGGCCAGCACCAGCAGGTGACGTCGGAGACGCCATCGACCTCGGGCACCGGAACGCCCCAGTCGATGTTGCCGGTGATGCGGAAGGGCACGAGCGCCTTGCCGCTACGGAAGCGCACGCCGCCGTTGGCGAGCACCGCGTGGGCGTCGTCGCGCTCCTTCCAGCTGGGGAAGGTGACGGTAAAACTGCTCTTGTTGCCCTCGGGCTCCAGCACGGTGTGCTCGGGGAGCTGGTCCTCGACGGCATCGAAGGCCTCGCGGAACTTGTTCTGGATGTAGAGTTGTGCCGGCAGCAGCCACTCCTCCATGGTCTTGGAGACCACGGAGCGAACCTGCGGGTTCTGGGCGAGCTTGGCGGTGTAGGTCTTCATAAAGTCGAGGTAGGCGGGCAGGTCGAAGTAGAGGTTGTCGACCGGGCGCAGCTCGGGCACCTCGCCGGTGAGCTGGCTCTTGGGCGCGATGAGCTCCTCGGGCTCAAACTGGTGGCCCAGGTCGCACTCGTCGGCATAAGCCTTCTCGGACTTGCAACCTTGGATGGGGCAGCGGCCGATGACCTGGCGACCGTTGAGGAACGTGCCGGCCTTGGCGTCGTAGAACTGAAGGGTAGAGCGCTTGGAGATGGTGCCCTGCTCGTGCAGGCGCTCGATAATCTCGGCGGTCACCTTGTTGTGAATCTGGGCCGCCGGCTCAAGGCCCGAGCCGCCGTAGATGTCGCAGCTGATGTTGTAGTTGTTGAGGGTCGCGGCCTGACGAGAGTGATTGGACTCGACATACTCGCTAATGGACTTATCGTAGCCCTCGTTCTCCTTGAGCTTGCGGTAGCTCTCCATGATGGGCGAGCCGTAGCAGTCGGTGCCCGAGGTGAAGATGACGTTCTCGCGGCCCAGGCGGTCGCGCAGGAAGCGGGCGAAGAAGTCGGCCGGAACAAAGACGCCGCCAACGTGGCCAAAGTGAAGGCCCTTGTTGCCATAGGGCTCGCCGGCGGTTACGATGGCGCGGCGAGGCCAGCTGGGACGGTCGTTCATGGAGTATTTGGATGCCATGGGACTCCTTCGCATATGGTGAGAGCGTGGCCGGGCGCGGGGCTCGGCGACGCGGTGGTCAATTCGTGCATATCGTTCGACATTATCGCACATGCGGACGGGTACGTGGCAGGGGCGCTATCCTAAGATGCTATGAATGAGATTTCCAACATACATGCGTTTGAAGACGAGGATTTCCTGCACGCTTGCTTTGTGTGGGGGATGGCCGTGCTTGGCGCATTTGCCGTGTGCCTGGTGCCGGTGTTTATGCTGCTGGGTGGGCCCGCGGACTTGGATGCGGCTGACGCGGGTGGCTGGACGGCTGTCTTAGGCTGGATAGTCGGCTTGGCTGCG
The DNA here is from genome assembly GCF_052118785.1 of Collinsella sp. LCP21S3_A9. Lineage (NCBI taxonomy): Bacteria > Bacillati > Actinomycetota > Coriobacteriia > Coriobacteriales > Coriobacteriaceae > Collinsella > Collinsella sp. LCP21S3_A9. The sequence goes on from NZ_JBQKGN010000002.1 coordinate 86,611, forward strand.
GTTTCGGCGGCGTCATTTGCCGTGCACGAGTTGGTGCACGGCGTGTTCTTTAAGCTGCTGGCTCCTGCGGGCGCGCAGGTGACCTTTGGGGCGAACCTCGAGACATGCATGATCTATGCCTGCGCCGAGGGCGTTGTGTATTCGCGCCGGCGGTACATGGCAGTTTGTCTGGCGCCGACGGTTGTCGTGACGACAGCGTTTACCCTGGGGTTTGCGTTTTCGGGCTATCCGCTGCTGTGCTACCTGGCGGCCGGCTTGCATTTGTCGGGCTGTGTGGGCGACTGGTATTACGTGCGGACCATTTTGCGCGACCGCCGCATTGTCGCCTGCGAGGACACGTCCTTTGGCGTGCGCTTTTTTGGTCAGTAGTCTTTTTGGGACGGGGCTATTTTGACTACTTTTTGGAGATGGGTATTTTTGACTGCTTGACGTTAAAAGTAGTCAAAATAGCCCCGTCCCAAAAAGACTACCCTGGGCAAAGATTGGGAGGAGATGTCCATGAAGCCGCTGCTGCTGCATGCGTGCTGTGCGCCGTGCTCGCTTGAGCCGGTTCGTCTGCTGCGTGAGGAGGGGTTTGAGCCCACGATTTGCTGGACCAACCCCAATATTCAGCCACGCGATGAATGGCAGCGCCGCTTGGACGAGCTGCGCCGGTGGTGTGCCGATGGCGACATCGAGCTCATCGAGGCGGGGGAGGACCGCGAGCGCTGGGAGGCCGGCGTGGCCCCGCTGGGCGCCGATCGACCCCGTCGCTGTCGTGCGTGCTATGCCCTGCGCCTGGCCGAGGCATGCCGTGTGGCCCAGGAGTGCGGGTTTGAGTTTGTGGGCACGACGCTCGCCGTCTCGCCGTATCAGTTGTTCGACACCTGCAACGATGTGTTGGAGCGCTTGGCGGCGGCACATGGTCTCACCCCGGTGATTCGCGATTTTCGCCCGTATTATCCCGAGGCCACGCGTCGTTCGCGCGAGCTGGGCATGTATCGGCAGAACTATTGCGGCTGCCGATTCTCGGCCGTCGAGGCGGCCATGGACCGCGCCCGCATCCGCGACGAGCGCAAAGCGTCCAAAAAGTAGTCCTTTTGGGCTGGCAGCCTGCTAGGATGTAGAGCGGATTTTAGCTATATAAGGAGTATTCGACGTGTCTATGCGTACCGATGATTTTGACTACAACCTTCCTGAGGAACTGATTGCCCAGGCTCCTGCCGAGCCGCGCGACTCCTGCCGCCTGCTGGTGGTGGACCGCAAGGGCTCCCAGGCGGGGACGCCGCTGGAGCATGGTGGCACCGTCGAGCACCGCATCTTTCGCGACATCATCGACTATATCGAGCCGGGTGACGTGCTCGTCATCAACCAGACGCGTGTGATGCCGGCCCGTCTTATCGGTCGCAAGACAGGCTCGGGCGGCGTGGTCGAAACGCTGCTGCTCAAGCGCCGCGAGGACGTGGATCCGCTGGGTCACGTTTGGGAGTGCTTGGTCAAGCCGGGCAAGCGCTTAAAGCCCGGCGCTCAGATTGAGTATCGCGCCGGTGGTGCCCATGCGCCCGAGGGTGCTCCCGTGGTGCTGACGGCCGAGGTCGTCGACTTTGTCACCGATAGCCGCGGCGGTCGCCTGGTGCGTTTTGAGCCGGCCGGTTGCAATGCCGCCGGCGAGCCGCGCACGCTCGATGAGGCTATCCATGCTGCCGGCCACGTGCCGCTGCCGCCCTACATTACCGATTACGAGGGCGATCCCGAGAAGTACCAGACCGTTTACGCCATGAAGGAGGAGCACTCAGCTGCCGCTCCCACGGCGGGCCTGCACTTTACTCCCGAGCTCATGGCCGCTATCGAGGCCAAGGGTGCGAAGTTTGCCGCTGTCGAGCTCGAGGTGGGCATCGATACCTTCCGTCTGGTGGAGGAGGACGACCCCACGCAGCACGTGATGCACACCGAGCGCTATCACGTGTCGCAGGAGGTTGTCGACGCCGTGCATAAGGCTAAGGCCGAGGGGCATCGCGTGATTGCTGTCGGTACCACCGCAGTCCGCTCGCTCGAGAGTGCGTTTGACGCGGACGCGCCGGTGTCCGATCCGGCTGTGACGGCGCGCTATTTTGAGGGCCGTAAGGACGGGGCCGACACGCTCGGCCGTGGTGACATCGTGGCGCGCGAGAACGCGACGACGCAGCTCTACCTCATGCCCGGCTCGACCTATCACGTGGTCGACGCGCTGATCACTAACTTCCATGTTCCGCGCTCCACACTCATGATGCTCGTGAGCGCACTTGCTAGCCGCGATCAGATCATGGATGCCTACGCCGCCGCTATCGAGCAGCGCTACCGCTTCTTCAGCTTTGGCGACGCCATGCTCATTTGTTAGTTACGCGGTTCTACGAACCGCGTAACTGCTCGACGCTGCGCGGGCCGCATTTGGACAATCTGACGTTCAACTTCAAGGGCGCGACCAGAAGGTCAGCGCCCTTTCGTTTCACGTCACCTTGCCTCAAATGCGACCCGCTCGCTGTCGCTGGCAAAACATCGGCATTTCTTTGGTTGTCAAGAGATTGCCGTTCTGGCGGGTTTTCGCTGACTTCGCCAAAACATTGGCGTTGCCGTGGTTCAACCTGCCAAAAAGGGACAGGTTTATTTTGGCAGGTTTTATCTGGGCAAACGTTGTTGGTGCAATGGGGACTGCTTTATATGCACCAAGTTGGTGCAAAGTAGCCTGGCCCCTTTGCACCAATCAAAACGTTGCGGTGAGTGTTTTTTGGCAGCTGGTTTACTTGCTCGCGAACAGCCAGATTAGGACGATCACGAGGATTACGGTGACAATGCAGACGATTGCGCCGGTGAATTTGACGCGTGAGTCACGGGTGCGCTCGCGCACGTCGTTCTCGGCGGCTTCGAGCTGAGCCACTTCGCGCTCGGTTTCGGCACGCTCGTCCTTATCGCGAGCCAGGGAGCCCGCGAGCGATTCGGTGATCTCGGGATGGTTGTGCACCTCGGTCGCCTGCTCGATGATCGACTGCGCATGCGCGACGTCCGCCTGGGCATTGGCGATAGCCTGCTCTTGCTCTTGACGCGCTTTGTCCTCGGTGACGATCTTCTCGCGTAATTCGCGCTGGCGCGTTGCAGCGGCCGCCTTTGCGGTCTGCAGCTCGTCGCGCGCGGCATCGGCCTCGGCCGTCACGGCCTGATGGGCGCGCTTGGCGTCGGCGATGGGGGCTTGCGCCTGCTCGACGGCGTGCTCGGCGGCTGCGAGCGAGTGCTCAAGATCGGCGGTGATGCGCGGGACATCTTCCTCGGCTTTGCGCAGGGCATCAGCCGTGTCGGAGATCTGCATCGAAAGCTCGCTGGTGCGCACCGTATAGTTGGCGGGATTTGCCGAGGGATTGCGCTGCAGCTCGGCATACTCACGGCGCAACGTTTCGAGTTGAGCACGCGTGGCGTCGACGGTTTGCTGCGCTGCGGCAACGCCGGCGTCGCGCTCGGCCTGTACCTTGTCGCGGATGCGCTTGGAATCCTCGAGACGTCGTACGAGGCGGTTACCGGTCTCGCGCGAACTCGCCTCGCGAGCCTCTACGGCATCGAGTGCGGCTTTGAGACGCCGCTCGGTGGCGTCGTCCTCTTCTTTTATTTGTTCGAGCTGCGCTTTGAGCTCTGTTGTCTTGGCGGCATGGGTATCGCGGCCGATTTCTGCCGCCGCGGCGGCCTTTTGTGCCGTGTCGATAGCGTGGCGCTGGTCGGCGACAATCTGGTCGTAACGCCCTGCGATATCCTGGCGCGTCTCGAGCTCCTCGGTCTGATCGGAAATGCGCTGATCAAGTTCGGCCAGGTGGGCACGAGCGTCCGCGAGCGCCTTCTTTGCGGCGTTCATCTCGCGCATGGCAGAGGCGCCCTGGGCGATAAAAGTGCCTACGGCGTTTGCTGTATTTGAGACGGCGGTTCCCAGATCGCGGCTGGCTGCAGGGGCGTGTGGAGCGGTCGGGTGACCGGCGTCGGCCGTACCCGCATCGGGCGCCTGCGACGTGGCGATATTGCCGGTGCCACCCTCGATCACGGAAAATCCGGCAGTGTGCGGGTCAACTGCATCTGCGCCAATTGTAGGGTGCTCGAGCTGTAAGAACGAAGGTACGGTGCTGCCTTGGTCGGCAACGGGGGTCTCGCCAGGCACGAAGGTCGATGCGGCCTCGGCGGCCTTCTCTTCTTCGGCGTCCACATCGGCGTCGGCCACGGCGTCTTTCATTGCTTTGACGGCATCCATCATGGAGTCCATGACGGCATCGAGCTCTTCTTCCGAAGATACCTCGATGGGGCCTGCCGCCTGTGGCGCGGGGTCCGCGTCGGGCTCGGCGTCGTTCGACTCCGGTTGCTCGCCTTCGTCATGCTCGACAGTATCGCCTGTGTCTGTTGCCTTATCCGCACCGGCGTGCGCATCTTCGGCGGATGCATCGACGGAAGCGGCGACGCAGGTAGGAGTGCTGCAGTCGTCGACGGCGTCTGCGGAATCATCAATATGCTGCTGAGTCTGGGGGTCCAGCTCGTCTGTCATAGGCATGTGCTCCTCATCGTTGATTGTCACCCTATGATAAAGTCTCGCGCCGGCATCCCGCGCGCCGCAGCAAAGTTTCAAAACGTGTTCGATGGCTCGCTTGGATAGCAAAAATTCGGCCGCTCTATTCAGTTTGCGCTTGACATTCCCTTCTCCGAAAGACGTTATGCCGTTCACCTGCCGCGGTCTTTATAATGGTTTGCGTATGAACCGCAACCAAGGAGTTCCAGTTTATGGACCAGAGCCTATTTAAATTCGACCTGATCGCCGAGGATCCGACGACGCATGCGCGTGCCGGCGTGCTGCACACTCCGCACGGCGACATCGAGACGCCGATCTTTATGCCCGTGGGCACCAAGGCAAACGTCAAGGGCATTCCTACCGAGACTGTCAAGCAGCTCGGCGCCCAGATCGTGCTCGCCAATACCTATCACCTGTCCATGCGTCCCGGCGAGGACACCATCGCCGAGTTGGGTGGTCTGCACAAGTTTATGAACTGGCATGGCCCCATCCTCACTGATTCCGGCGGTTTCCAGGTGTTCAGCCACAACGACGCCGTCAAGCTCACCGACGAGGGCGTGCGCTTTATCGTCAACGACTACGACGGCCGCCACGTGTTCTGGACGCCCGAGGACAACATGGAAATCGCCATGAAGCTCGGCTCCGACATCTGCATGCAGCTCGACCAGTGCCCGGGCTATCCCGCCACGCGCGCCTACGTTGAGCGCGCCGTTGAGCTGTCGAGTATGTGGGCCGAGCGCTGCTATAAAGCTCATACCCGCGACGACCAGGCGCTCTTTGGCATCGTTCAGGGTGGCATGCATCTGGACCTGCGCCTGCGTTCGCTGCGCCATCTGGAGGAGTGCGGTGACTTCCCCGGTTACGGCATTGGCGGCTACTCGGTGGGCGAGGACCACGAGACCATGTTTGAGACGCTGGCACCGCTCGCGAGCGAGTACATGCCCAAACATAAGCCGCGCTACCTGATGGGCGTCGGCAACCCGACGACGCTCGTGCGTGGTGTAGGCGTGGGCATCGACATGTTCGACTGCGTGCTGCCGACGCGCACCGGCCGCATGGGGACGGCGTTCTCGAGCGAGGGTCGCCTTAACTTCCGCAATGCCCGCTTTGCGCACGACGACGGCCCCATCGATCCCACCTGCACCTGCCCGGTGTGCACGGGCGGCTACAGCCGTGCGCTCATTCGCCACATGGTCACGCAGAAGGAGATGCTCGGCGGCATTTTGCTTTCGATGCACAACATCTACTACCTGCTCAACCTTATGCAGCGTGCCCGCCAGGCCATTATCGAGGGCCACTACGGTGCGTTCGTGAGCGACTGGATGAACAGCCCCGCGGCAGTGGATTACTAAGAGCTGCGGGTGCGCTTACGGGGGCGCTCGCGCGGTGTCGAGGCTGCGTGCCAATCGACCGTGCGTAACCGGCGCCGGGCATCGCATGCGTCGGCATCGGTTGCACGACCTCTGACCGATGCCTTGCAAGCGTTTGATGCATCTACCATTTTATTATGTATTTCAGATACTAAGATTTATTTTTAGTCGTTGATAGGTCGAGCACTTATTGTGATGTTTAACTAAGCGTTATCCAGTGAATTGATGTTTGTTCAGGTGACAAAAAATGTTTGCCGTTGAAAAATGCCTCTACCCGAAGGCCGACGGGGGAACGATGGACGGCTGGATCATCAACCATCCGGACGCCTACCCCTTCTGGGCCAACAAGTTCCTCCACAAGATGAGCATGGGCTCGCCCCAGACGGCGAGGCAGTACGCCTACAAGCTGTGCAAGTACCTCAACTACCTGCAGGACTGCTGGCACATCGGCTACGCCGACGCGACCGCCAAGCACCTCGCCGGCTTCTTGCGCTTCCTGCAGTTCGGAAACGTCATCCCGTTCGTCGGCGCAGTGGAGGGAAAGAGGTCCGGCTTCACCGTCAGGGGCTACTACACGGTCGTGGCCAGCTTCTACACCTTCCTGCGCTCCCAGGGCAAAGACATCAAGATGGAGGTCGCAGAGGAGCGAAGCGGGGAGAACCCGCACTCCTTCCTCTACGGCCAGTGAATCGTGACCACGTCGCCGCGCTATGTCGCCGAGACGTCCTTCGCCAGCGGAAAGCCTCCTGTGGACTACGAGAAGTGGTACACGGACGAGCAGGTCGACGCAATCCTCAGCAACTTCCGCACCTACCGCGACAAGGCGGTCTTCTCCCTCTCGCTCGACGGCCTTCGCATCGACGAGATCCTCTCCGCCCAGATCGACCTCTACCGCGCAGACGAGGGCACCTTGAAGCTTTTCCGCAGCAAGGGAAGGCGCGAGGGCGAGGGGCGCGTCTGCGTCTTGTCGGAGCGCTCGCGGCGACTGCTGGAGGAGTACCTCTACAACGAGCGCAGCGCCGTCGAGGGGAAGCTGATCGATTCAGGGTCGCTCATACCGACCGAGATCTTCCTCAACCTGCGCGAGCGCGAGGGCAGCTTCGGCAAGCCGATGGCCTACCACAACGCGCTCGAGATCATCAAGCGCGCCGCCAAGCGCGCCGGCCTCGACCCCGCCAAGGTGCGCACCCACTCCGGCAGGAGCACGAAGATGGAGGAGCTCCTCAGGCAGCAGGCCCTCGACCCCGCCTCCCTTACCGACAACCAGATACTCGACATCATGGGCTGGAAGAGCATGGAGTCTGCCGAGCCCTACAAGAACAGGCAGGACAGGGTGACCGCCGTCGAGAACTGGAAGAGGCTCGAAGCAGCCAAGGAACAGAGGCGCGCCGATGATCAGGCAACCTGAGGAGGCGCTCGAGCACATCAGGGACAACTCCGGGGGTGCGAAGCGCAGCAACAACTACACCCATGTCGCAGACACGGCGACGGTGAGCGACTTTGCTGCCTTGGCCGCCTGCGTGGAGTCGCGCACGCCGCTGCCCTCCTGCGAGGGCTTGGAGGAGTCGCTGAAGGGGACATATAGCTATGGGACCCTGTGTCGTCTTGCCCTGACCTCCATGTTCTCGGAGGAGGAGCTGAGCGACTACTTCCTCGACGTGCTCGTCTCCATGCACGAGGACGAGGAAGCCTGGGAAAAGCCCGGCATAAAGAAGCTCTGCAAGGTGATAACCGGGTTGACCTACCAGGTCAGGGACTGCGTTAACCCCCTGATACGTATCTTTGGCGAGACGTACATGGAGCGCTTCTACACCTATCACCGCTTCCCGGTGCAGATCGGGGACCGCGCCGTCGAGGCCGTCAGACGACGTGAACCCCTCGTCGAAATCCGCAGGGAGTTTATCGAGAAGTACTGCAGCCTTTCCCGCAATAACTTCTTGCAGTGGTTTGACAACTGCGTTGTCGAAGAGGTCGGCGAGGAGGAGTTCGCGGCGTATGTGCGCGACATGGCAGAGAAGTATGCCTCGGGGCTGTCCGATCGCAACTACCGACACTTCACCTACCCGCGCCTGACCGCGTACATCTTCGGGTTCTCCTGGCGCCCTGTCGGGAGGTGCCGAAAGCGCAAAGCGAGGGGGCACGGCAAGCGGTGGGACTATCGCAGGCTGCATGAAGTAATCGCTAGGGAGATGTTGCCCTACACGTACGCTGCGTACGCTACGACCTCTAACCGGACCGCCGTATATGAATTCCTAGATCTCAGCGCGGAGGAACGCGCCTATTACGACGAGAAAGCTGTGCGGGTTGACAAGAGCTCCGTCCCTGCTGGACTGCTTGTCGCAGGTGACTCCCAGTTGCCGGCACCGGAACTGCCAGGCGGCGTCAGCTTCGAGGAGCTCCTGGGCGCATACGATGCGTTCTTCGCCGGCAGGTACCTGGCCCCCGACTCTCCGAGGGGGCCGATCTTGCCCCTCCACAGATTCCGTCGCGACTTCAAGGAGCATTTGGAAGACGAGGACGTGAGGAAGTTCGCGGCGTTCAAGAAGGTGCGGCAGACCCCCACCCTCGCAAACGCTTTTGACGAGCACCTGGAGAACAAGATCGCCGGCCTGCGCAGGTTCATGTTCGACGGCAACGCCGACGAGGTGGCCAGCGACAAGTCGGAGGTGTGGTTCTACTTCCCCAAGGGGGAGACGTTCTCAGGCAGGCGGCTCGACTTCTCCGTGCTGGACGGGACGGGTTTGTTCCAGCAGGATGCGAGGGAGTATCTGAGGTTCCTCTACCAGGATGCATGCCAGCGCGCGAGCTCTGACCATCGCGCGTTGGCGCGCATCCCGGCTGCGATGGCCGATCTGCTAACCGTGCTCTCCTTCCTCGTCGGCGAATACGGCATCACCTGCCCAGAGGACGTGGGCGAGCTGCATGTCCTCGCCGCGCTCTCGCATATGAGCAAGGATGGCTATGCACCCGGCACGCTCAAGCATCATCTGACCAGCTGCAGGAGGTTCTTCCGGCACCTCGTCGCTCGCGGGCGCCTTGACACGGACCCGACCGCGAACCTGACGGTCAGGAGCGGCTCTGACTACTCGAGGGCGACCCCGGATATCCCCGAGGACATCCTGGTGTTCCTCGAGGAGCACGTCGACGAGCTTGGGTCGAGCGCCTGCAAGCTGATGCTCAAGCTCGCGATGGAGACCGGGTGGCGCCTCTCCGATATCAAGAGCATCCGCGTCGAGGACATCACGGCCGAGGACCCCGCCAGCGGCATGCCGCAGGTGAGGGCGAGGTCCCCCAAGACCGCGGCATCCAGGATCAAGCGGCGCCTCGGCGACAAGATCTTCGCCGTCATCTCGCCAGAGCTGCACGGCGAGATCGAGGCCTACATCGAGGAGACCTCCGCCCTCAGGGAGATGTACGGGGTCGAGACGCTCTTCTTCTGCATCACCAACGGGGTTAAGACCGAGTTCCCCGCGACGACCTTCAACGGAGCGATCAACAGGCTGCTCGAGCGGTACGGCATGCAGTCGATCGACGAGAGTTACGACACGTTTTGCTCCAGGCAGACGCGCAAGACGGTCGCCGTCGAGCTCATCACGTCGGGTGCCACGCTTACAGACGTGCAAAAGCAGCTCGGCCACGTCGACTACAGAACCACCGAGCGCGTCTACGCCGAGGTGAGGATGAGGAGGCTCGCAGAGCTGAACAGCGAGTTCTTCCAGCAGAAGTTCAACCTCCTGATCGAGAGCGGCAGGCTCGACCTGTACACGGAGGAGGAGCGCCGCTGGCTCTACGTCGACTTCTGCACCAACCGCCGCAACGTGGAGCTGGGCGTGTGCTCCAAACACCCCTCGGAGGGCAGGTGCGCCGACCTCGGCAACATCAGCTGCGCGTCCTGCCCCAAACTGTGCACGGGAAGGGCCTTCCAGGGGCGCTGGGAAGAGCTCTGCGAGGACTCGTCGAGGCTGCTGGCGCAGTTCGAGGCCAAGTACGCGGAGCTGGACATCCCGATGGACGAGTACGAGGGCTACACCGAGTACGCGCAGGAGAGGGCCTTGAACGAGCGCTACAGGGCCGTGCTCGACGCCATTGAGGAGGGAACGCAACATGCCTGACAGCCTGCTCTTCCCCACATCCGGGTCCGCGGCCCTCGAGCCGGTCGTCCTCTCCAACGCCGTGTCCGTCACCGACGAGCAGGCGGCCAAGATGCTCTCAGACTACTGCTCTGCCTCGAGCTTCAGCGACGACGTCTGGCAAGCCGACAAGGTGAAGCCCGACAAGAACGTCAAACCGAGCTCGCGCAACATATATTTCACGGGTATCTCGAACGAACACCTCAAGAAGGAGGCCAAGAGATGGGCGCTGACGAGGCTCGTGAAGGGGCGGGACCCCGCTGCCATCAGCTCAGACATCTGCATGTCCATCAAGCACTGCGCAGACTTCATCCCCGACGATTGCAAGAGCTTCGCAGAAGCCCCGCCGGAGGCGCTCGCCTCCTTCTATGCCTACCTCTTCTCGGGAGAGCGGAAGACCACCCTGAGAAAGCGCCTGCATTACTGGCACGCTCTCGAGGCATTCGCGAGGGAGTCGGGGTTCACCGACATCAGCTCCGCCATGCAGAGGTTCGTGCTGGAGAGGGCCCCCGCCTACGTCAAGAAGGAGGACAAGTACATCCCCGACGAGGTGGCCGGCCAGCTCGACGTCATCTTCATGAAAGACGGCATCCCGCTGGTCTACAGGTGCATCTACTGGATGCTGCGCCTGATCCCCAACCGCGCCACCGAGGTCCTCAGCATGACGGTCAGGTGCCTGAAGCGGCTCGACGCGGACACCTACACCCTGACGATCCCGTCCTTCAAGCAGTCGGGACCCTACGTCCCGAGCGACATCAAGCTGATCGAGGTCAGGTACGAGGGCATGGGGAAGCTCCTCGTCGACCTGGTGGCAGCCCAGAGGGACGAGGTGCTGGCGCACCTCGGCGAGAATGCAAGGTGGCTTTTCACCTCGCGGGCCTACAGGCTCATAAGGGACCCGAAGACGGGGGAGAGATGCTATAGGACTCACGGGTCGGCATTCAAGCCGAAGAACCTTGGAAGCTGCAACCGCTTCTTCTCGCGGCTCTGCAAGTGCAGGGGAATCGTCGACGAGCACGGCGAGCCCTACTCCCCGACGACGCACCAGTTCCGCCACAACGCCGTCAGCGACCGCATGAACTCGGGCCTCTTCCGCGCCATCGACCTGCTGCCGCTCACCGCCCACCACAACACCAAGATGATCGAGCAGAGCTATACCCACACTTCCGTCAAGGACCTGCGCAAGGACGACCCCGTCGTGTTCAGGGGCAGGATCATCAACACAGACGACCCTGCCCGCTTCGACAGGATCCTGTCGAAGCCCTTCGCCAAGAGGGTCCACAGGATCGGCCTGTGCTCGGACGCAAGGGGCTGCAGCGCCGACAGGTCGAGGTGCCTCCGCTGCAGCTACCTCGTCCCCGACGCCGGCGACCTCGACTACTATCAAAGCGAGCTCGACGACTGGCGCAGCAAGCAGGAGAAGGCTCTAAGTTGTGGCAACGATGTCTTCGCGGAGCTCTGCGGTGTTTGGATAGACGCATACAAGACGCTGATCCAGCGCGTGCTGAACGCGATTAGCGGCGAGGACCTGGAGGTCTCTGATGAAGCAGCCCAGTGAGAACATGCAGAGGATGTACGCGGCGAAGAGGGAGAAGACGCTGGCCCTCATCCAGGGAGCCATCGACGAAATCGAAGAGGACCACCGCATCGTCACCAAGAAGGAGCTCATGGCGCTAACGGGGCTGAGCTCGGGGACGTTCAGCCAGCAGCACGTCAAGGAGCTCCTGGCGAAGAACCAGGTCTGCCAGTTCAGGCCGCTCGCAAAGGTAAGCCAGAAAGGGAACCTCGAGCTGAACAAGGACGCCGAGATAACCAGGCTGTCAAGGGAGCTCCAGAGGGCGCAGTCGCGCCTGCAGGACCTCGATATCGCCCTCGACAAGAGCAGGAAGCAATCGAGGAAGCTGAAGGAGGAGAACGCGGAGCTCCAGCGACAGCTCCTGCTGCTCCGAGGCAAGTACCAGCAGCTGCTGGAGTACCTGGAGGTGCTGGGGAGCGACCTCTCGGGCATTCCCCTCGCATGACGCGGCCCCGGCCTCCTAGTCGTCGAGGAGGCCGTCGACAAAACGCTCCGGAGCTTGGCTCACGCGGTCGACGTTGTGGGCATAGACCATCGTGGTCGTCAGGTTCGTGTGCCTTGCGAGCGCCTGGGCCTGCTGCAGGCTGGCGCCCCCCAGCAACGCGAACGTCACCGCGCTGTGCCGGAAGCTGTGGGTCGTGAGCCTCTCGCTGTCGAGCCCCGCCGCGCGCAGGGCCTCCTTCGCAATCTGCCGTATGCTGCGCGTGGACAGCGGCTTCCCATATGTTTTGTTGGAGAGGCTGGCGAACAGCGGCGAGTCCTCCCCGACGACCTCGCGCCCCTCGCACCTGCGCGCTGCCAGGTAGTCGTAAATGGGTCCTAGAGTCGCATCGGTCAGCACCACGAGCGCGTCCTTCTCGACCCTGCCCTTGCCCTGGACGAGCAGAATCGTCTGATCGCCCCTGTTGCGCAAATCACCCAGACGGCCTCGCGTGACCTCCACCGAGCGTAAGCCGACTCTGATGAGCAGGTTCACCAGCGCGAAGTCGCGCTTGGCCTGCAGCGTGTCGCCCTTCAGCACCTGGAGCACACGCTTGGCCTGCGCCGGCGTCAGCGCGTCCTTGCGGTGGATGTTGCCCACTAGCTTGACCGTCTTTATGTCCGCGGCCACGTTCGGGTAGGCTCTCACGGACTCGAGCCATTTGAACAGGCTCTTGACCGCGGTGAGGTAGGTGCTCGCCGTCGAGGGCCGCACCCTCGCCAGCATGTCCTGCTTGTAGGCGAGGATGTCTCCCCTGGCGAGGTCTGTGATCCCTCGCTCCTCCTTCCACGCGAAGAAGCCCCTCAGGGTCCTGCGGTAGGTCTCCTTCGTGGTCTCGGCCAGCTCGGCCTCGACTAAAAAGCGCTCGAGCAGCATCTCGACGTCTGCGCTCAGGGCCACGGGACTCGAGGGCTGCTGCGTCGCTGTTATGAGTTGGTTCTGTGTTTCGTTTCCGTTCCCGGGTATGTTCTGCACATCGTGCACCACCTTCTTAATTATCTTCAATAAAGATAACACGGGAGGGGGCTGCAGTGCCAACCGCCGCCTTCGGCCATGCTCTGGCGGGTTGCGGGAAGGGCAGGCGTTTCTGTGTGATGCTTTCCAGCATCAGGCGCCAGCTAGAGGGAGCAGTGCCACGCAGTCTCTCCGCTCTCAGCACCAATCAGCACTTGGGTGAAGCGACGAGCCAAGGGAAATCACCATGCTATAATCCTAGATATCAATCATCCAGCGGGGCCTTTGGCAAGCGCCGCTTCGAGTTAGGTCAGGTTAGATGAAGAACTAGCGATGCCCGTTTCGGGTACCCCATACGACCATTCTGTACATCCGGTCGCGCTTCAGGGTGCCGCATCGCTTCAGTGCCTTCTCGTTCCGAATCCATACATCGCGTGCCTGGCCCCTGCGCGACCTCCTCTCAAAGGAGCTCGCCATGCAACTGAATCTCACTCACATCAGCTATACCTACCCCGGTACGGCATCGCCAGCCATCGAAGACGTCAGCGCCACGTTCCCGACGGGATGGACGGGCATCATCGGCGACAACGGATGCGGGAAGAGCACGCTCGCCCGTATCGCCGCCCGCGTTATTACACCCGATTCCGGGACGGTGAGCCCGAATCTGTTCGCGTCGTATTGCGAGCAAGACTCGACCCAAGAGCCAGACAAGCTCTTTGATCTCGCATCGGATTGGGGCAAGGAGGCGCAACGGGCAAGGGCGCTGCTCCGCATCGAAGACGACTGGTTCTGGCGCTACGACACGCTCTCGGGCGGTCAGCAGAAGCGGATCCAGATCGCATGCGCCCTCTATGCACAACCGGATGTCCTCATCATGGACGAGCCGACCAACGACCTCGATGCCGCCACGCGCGACATCGTGAAGGAGGCGCTGGCTTCGTTCGGCGGCATCGGCATCCTCATCTCGCACGATAGGGATCTGCTCGACGGCCTTGTGGGCCAGAGCCTCATGTGCGAGGGCGCGCGTTGGACCATGCGCCCCGGCGGGTACTCGAAGGCAAGCGACCAGGCGGCGAGCGAACGCGCCTCTGCGATGAGGGATCGCGAGCAAGCCTCTCGTGAAGCTAAGCGCCTGAAGGCAGAAGCCCAGCGCAGGAGCGAAGAGGCGGCACGTCAGAAGGGCAAGCGAAGCAAGCGCGGCTTGAGCAAAAAAGACAGCGACGCTCGGGAGAAGATCGGACGCGCCATAGTCTCTGGAAAGGACGGCGTTGCAGGGAAGCTCTCGTCCAAAATGAGCGGGCGGCTCGCAAAGGCCGAGGCAGAGCTTTCTGAGAAAACCGTCTCGAAAAGATACGACCATCGTATCGGCGAGTTCGGCGTCGCTGCGCGCTCAAGTTGCGTGGCGCACTTGGAGGCATCGCGACTGTCTGCTGGCGAGTTCTCGATAGATGTGCCGGAGCTCTGGATCTCGCCAACGGATCACGTGGTGTTGACCGGTGCGAACGGAACGGGAAAGAGCCTGGTGGTACGAAGCGTCATCGAATCTGTTCCTGATAATGTCAAAGTTGCGTACGTTCCCCAGGACGTCGGGCCAGAGGAACGCGAGCGAGCACTGAGGCATCTCCGAGACCAGGACCAGGAGACGAAAGGTCGCATCCTCTCCATCGTGGCGCGGTTGAACTCCGACCCTGACAAACTGCTCGATGGCGACGATTTGAGTCCTGGCGAACTCCGCAAACTCATGCTTGCTGAACAGCTTGTTACGAATCCCAACCTCCTCGTACTCGACGAGCCGACGAATCATCTTGATGTGGGTTCTATTGAGGCGCTGCAGGAGATGCTGAGCGGTTTCTCTGGCGCGTTACTGTTGGTTACGCATGATAGACAGCTGTCGGAGGCAGTCACGCAGATTGGCTGGGAAACTATTCAAGGTGAGAGCCTGATGAGATTGCTGGTCGTCTAAACAATGGGTTTTATAAAAGAGCCTTGTCGGGTGGATTTGCAGCTTCAGTTTGCAATTATTGTTTAACTCCGCGTGGGTAGTCGCAAGCGGCTTGCTCGTGACGACAGCGACTATTGCCAAAGGGTGGACGCAAGCGGTTTGCTCGTGATGACAGCGACTATTGTTATCCTGTGGTTGCAAGTGGCTTAAAGGTGATGACAGAGTCGTGGAGTTCGACACCAAGATGAAAGTCCCATCAAAGTCACCGTCAAATATCTAGCACGGACAAACAAATAAGGACTCATAGAAACCCTTGGTCGGTGTGCTAACATGATTACAGTGAGTAAATAAGTCTTCAATAACACTAAGCCATTACATAATAAAACGTGGGTACCATACCGAATGGTTGATGTTCGGGCGGGTGTTTGACGCATGGCGTCGACCCCGCCCGTTTCTATTTTCGATAGGAGTATCCCCCATGATTAAGAATGAGAACGTCGAGGGCGAGCCGGCCTACAACGAGACGTACCGACGCGGCCCCGTGGTTATGCGCGGCCCTATGATTCCTAAGGACAACACCTACGCCAACCTGCTGGCGCCCGAGGACTCGACTGGCTGGTTGCACGCCGACCCGTGGCGTGTGCTGCGCATTCAGGCCGAGTTTGTCGATGGCTTCGGCGCGCTTGCCGAGCTCGGGCCCGCGGTGACCATCTTCGGCAGTGCCCGCACGCCCAAGACCGATCCGCTCTACAAGGCGGCGCGCACGGTCGGCCGCAAGATCGCGCAGCGCGGCGTGGCGGTTATCACCGGCGGTGGTCCTGGCATTATGGAGGCGGCCAACAGGGGAGCGGCGAGCGCCAACGGCAAGTCGGTCGGCTTGGGTATTGAGCTTCCGCACGAGCATGGGCTCAACAAATACGTGAACCTCGGCATGGACTTCCGTTACTTCTTTGTGCGCAAGACCATGTTTGTCAAATACAGCTCGGGCGCCATCGTGTTTCCCGGTGGTTTTGGTACGCTCGACGAGATGTTTGAGGTGCTCACGCTGGTGCAGACGCACAAGGTCAAGCGCATGCCGCTTGTTTTGGTGGGCAGCGAATACTGGCAGGGCCTGTTCGACTGGCTCAACGGCCCGGTGATGGATGCCGGCATGATCAGCCCACTCGATCCAGACCTCGTCCACATCACCGATGACCTCAACGAGGCCGTCGATATTGTCCTGAGCGGGCTGATGTAGGGTAGGTAAAATGGGACGGGGCTAAAAAGACTGGTCTGAAACGTTTGATATCAGTCTTTTTGGCCCCGTCCCAAATGAACTGCTTCCAAGTTGCGGTGGAATAGGGATTGGTTGGCGACGATGCGCTTGGCGCCACGACCCTTTTTGATCGCCTTGATCTCGCCCGATTTCCACTCCGGCGAAACGGCCAGGCGAATATTGAGCATCTGCGTGAGCTGGCCTGCACCTGGTCGAGCAGGTCTTCGCCTTCGATAATCACATGAAGCGGAATCACGTAAATGCCGAGCTCTTGGGCGCGGGCGGGGGAGATGCCCGACGTGGAGTCGGTTATGATGGCAAAAGACATAATTGCACCTTTCGTTGGGGCGTGACGGCGCCGCCTTCTGAGAGCAAAGTGCGACAAGTATAGTAGAGTCGTTCCACATTACTAGGTTCAATTGTTGAATAGTCAACAGTTTGAAGTGTCGGTGTGGAAATCGTCAACTGGGGAAGAGGGATGTCGATGGAGGCTCTGGAGATATGCAAGCGGTCGGTCGTGCTGTTTGATTTTGACGGCACGGTGGCCGATACGGGCCGGGCGGTGATGACCTCGACGCGTAAAACGCTGGCTGCGCGCGGGTTTTCTGAGGCGCAGATGGGTGACCTGCGCCGCATGATCGGGCCTCCGTTGTGGAAGAGCTTCCACGACTTTTACGGCTTCTCGCGCGAGGAGTCGCTTGTGGTGGCCGACGAGTACCGTGCCTTTTTTGATGAGCTGGGACCGGAAGAGTACCCCGTGTTCGATGGAATTCCCGAACTGCTCGATGGCTTGGCCGCCCAGGGGCATCACTTGGCCGTGGCGACGTCGCGCATGGAGGCAAAGTGCATCGACATGGTGGGCGAGCTGGGGCTTTCGCAGTTTGAGGCGGTGGTCGGTATGAATCCGCCGCAGGGGCGCGAGACCAAGGCCGATTCGGTTCGCGATGCCCTGGCGGCGCTCGGCGCGACGGCGGACGATGCCGTGATGATCGGCGACCGCTTTAACGATGTGGAGGGCGCGCACGCAATGGGCGTGCCGTGCATTGGCATCTATTCGGGCGCGGCGGTGCCGGGCGAGCACGAGGCGGCGGGCGCCGATGCAGTGGTGCACTCGGTGGCCGAGCTTGCTAAACTTTTCGCCATCTAATGACGTTATGCGAGGGGCGGGTGTGGCCGTCGCTCATTGGTAAGGAGGTCGTCCATGAATCAGGTGGAACAGAGCGTTACCGAGTATGTCGACGAGATCTGGGAAGATGTCGTTGCCGATATCGAGCAGCTGGTGAGCTATCCGTCCGTGGCCGTTGCTGCCCATGCGGAGCCCGGTGCGCCGTTTGGCCGCCCGGTCCGTGATGCGCTCGATTGTGCGCTCGGCATTGCGCAAAAGCTCGGCTACCAGACGAGCGACGACGAGGGCTATGTGGGCATCGCCGACATTCCCGGCCGCGGCGATAAGCAGCTTGCGACCATCTGCCATGTGGATGTGGTGCCCGCCGGTCCCGGTTGGAACACCGACCCGTTTGCGATGGAGCGCCGCGAGGGCTGGCTGCTCGGTCGTGGCGTGATCGACGACAAAGGCCCGGCCGTGTTGTCGCTCTACGCCGGTGCCTACCTGATCAAGCACGGCATTGTGCCGCGCTATACCTTCCGCGCGCTGCTGGGCTGCGATGAGGAAGTGGGCATGTCCGACGTTCACCATTATCTGGAGAACCACGCAGATCCCGACTTTTTGTTTACGCCCGATGCCGAGTTCCCGGTCTGCAATGCCGAGAAGGGCCAGTTTGGGGCGACGTTTGTGAGCTCCAAGATCGACGGCGGGCGCATCGTATCGTGGAGCGGTGCCGAGGCGAGCAACGCCATTCCGTCGCAGTCTATCTGCGAGCTCGCGATTGCCGCCGATGAGCTGCCGGCGCCCGTTGAGAACGCCGACCGCCTGGAGATCACGGCGCTCGATAACGGGCATGCGCAGATTTTCGCCCACGGTATTGGCGGTCACGCTTCGATGCCCGAGGGAACGATCAATGCCGTCGGCCTCATCGTGGCGTATCTGCGCGAGGCCGAGGACGCGTTTGGTGCACGCGACGAGCGTCTGCTGACGCCCGTCGAGCACGAGTTTGTCAAGTTTCTGACCTTTGTACATGCGGATGCCTATGGCCGCGGCCTGGGTATCGACGCGACGAGCCCGGCGTTTGGCCCGCTCACGTGCAACCCCGGTGTTATCCGTGTGATGGATGGCCATATTGAGCAGGTCATCGACGTACGTTTCCCCGACAGCACGAGCGCCGATACCATCTGCGAGCAGCTCGAGCCGCTCGTGGGCCGCTTTGGCGTGACGTGCCGTGTGGGTCGTGCAAAGGTGCCGTTCTCGGTGTCCGCCGACGATCCGGCCGTGAAGGCGCTTATTGATACCTATAACGAGTTTACGGGCAAGCATGCCGAGCCCTTTGCCATGGGCGGCGGCACGTACGCGCGCAACTTTGCCCGCGCCGTGTCGTTTGGCCCCGAGGAAACCGGCCTGGAGCTGCCCGCATGGGGCGGCCAGATGCACGGCCCCAACGAGTGCGCCAACGAGGAACAGCTCAAGCAGGCGCTCAAGATCTATATTGTTGCGATCCTCCGTTTGAATGAATTAGAGCTTTAAGGTTACGCGGTTTCCTAATCTAAGTTGCGATGGAATAGTTCCTAGAATGGGCCATTTGATGGCCAAGCAGGAACTATTTCACCGCAACTTTGTTTTTATTGGTGTAAAAGGCAGGCCATGCTTGGGGGCGGGTTTGTTATTCGTCTGTAAAGCCGAGTCGCGCTCGCGGTAAGGGTCTATCAAATGCCCGTAAGAATCCGCAGTTGGCGCGGGCACCGCCCGATCGAGGCCGTATCTTTCCAAACAGCAAAGCGGGCAGGGTGCCCGCGAGTCGCATGTATGAAAGGAAGATCATGCTCGATCAGGCTTATTCTCGTCGTCAGTTCCTCGGCCTCGCTGGTGGTCTTGCCAGCTTCGTGGGCCTCGGCCTCGTTGGTTGCGGCGGCGCAGGCGCTTCCAACGCCGCCGACAAGGGCAGCGCCGCTGCCGAGTCCGTCTCCGGCGAGGTGACCTACGACGGCGCCTCCTCGTTCCAAGCTCTCGTCGAGGCCGCTGCCGAGAAGTTCATGGACGCCAACCCGGACGTCTCCGTCTCTGGCTCGGGCAACGGTTCGGGCAAGGGCCTGACCGCCGTTGCCGCCGGTACCGTTACCATCGGTAACTCCGACGTCTTCGCCGAGACCAAGCTCGAGGCCGACCAGGTCAAGAACCTCGTCGACCACGAGGTCGCCGTCGTGGGCATGGGCCCCGTCGTCTCCAAGAACGTGAAGGTCGACGACTTGTCCCTCGAGCAGCTCAAGGGCATCTTCTCCGGCCAGATCACCAACTGGAAGGAGGTCGGCGGCGACGACGCCACCATCGTCGTCCTCAACCGAAAGGCCGGCTCCGGCACCCGCGCCACCTTCGAGGCCGCCGTCTTTGGTGACGAGGCCGTCGACTTTAAGGGCGACGCCGAGCTCGACAAGTCCGGCGACGTCCAGACTCAGATGGCCAGCACCGACAACGCCATCTCCTACCTCGACTTCTCGCACTTCGACGACTCCAAGTTCAACGCCATCAAGGTCGAGGGCGTGGAGCCCAAGAGCGCAAACGTCACTGACGACTCCTTTAAGATCTGGGCGACCGAGCACATGTACTGCGCAAAGGACGCCGACGATGCCACCAAGGCCTTCCTGGAGTTCATGCTTTCCGAAGACGTCCAGGGCAAACTCGTCGAGGAGCAGGGCTTTATCCCTGTCTCTGCCATGAAGGTCGTCAAGGACGCCAGCGGCAAGGTCTCCGCTAAATAAGTAATCGCCCCGGAAAGGTTTGCAATGGCAAAACAGCTGCCAAAGCGCGACCTTGAGAACGTGGGCCTGGGCGTCACGGGCGCGTGCGTAGCGCTCGTGACGCTTGTCGTTGCCGCGCTCATCTTTATGGTCGCCCAAAAGGGCCTCTCGGCTTTTCTCAAGGACGGCGTTTCGGTCGTCGAGTTCTTTACCGGCACCAAGTGGGACCTGGCCAACACGGCCAAAAACGGCCTGCCCTATACCGGCGCCCTGCCCCTGATCGTCACCTCGTTTGCGGTCATGGTGCTCTCCACGCTTATCGCGCTGCCCATCGCCATCGGCTCTGCCATCTTTGCGGTCGAGATTAGCCCTAAGTTTGGCTCCAAGGTGTTTCAGCCGCTTATTGAGCTTTTGACCGGCATTCCCTCGGTCGTCTTTGGCCTGATCGGCTTTCACGTGGTCGTCGGTCTTATGAAGAGCGTTTTCCACGTGAGCACGGGCCTGGGCATCTTGCCCGGCGCCATCGTGCTGGCCGTCATGATCTTGCCGACGATGACCACCCTTTCGGTCGATGGCCTGCGTGCCGTGCCCGATAGCTACCGTCAGGGTTCGCTCGCGCTGGGCTACACCCGCTGGCAGACCATCTGGCACGTGGTACTCAAATCCGCCATGCCGTCGCTCATGACCGCGGTCATCCTCGGCATGACCCGTGCCTTTGGCGAGACGCTCGCCGTGCGCATGGTTATCGGCGGCATCGAGGCCATGCCGACGTCGCTGCTGTCGCCGGCCTCCACCATCACCACCACGCTCACCACGTCCATGGCGGTCTATGCCGAGGGCTCTGCCCAAGACGATGTCCTGTGGGCGCTCGGTCTGCTGCTGATGGGCATGAGCCTCATCTTTATCCTGATCATTCACCTTATCGGCCGCAAGGGGGCGAAGGCTCGTGGCTAGCGCGCGCATTCATATCGACGAGGCGAGACTCGGGCGCGTCCAAAAGCAGGACCGTATCGCCACGGGCGTACTGACGGCAATCGTCGCCATCGTCATGCTCATCGTCGTCTCCATGGTGGCCTATATTCTGTTCGAGGGCATCTCGACGCTGTTCCAGCCGGGCTTTCTCACGCAGCCCGCGCGCGCCAACGGAACCCAGGGCGGCGTGCTCTACCAGCTGTTCGACTCGTTCTATCTGCTGTTGATCACCTTAAGTATCTCGGTGCCCATCAGTCTGGGCGGCGCGGTTTTCCTGGTTGAGTACGCGCCGGACGGCCCCATCCGCGACATCGCCTCCACCGCCATCGAGACGCTGTCCTCGCTGCCTTCCATCGTCGTCGGCATGTTCGGCTTTCTGGTGTTCTCGGTGCAGCTGGGCTGGAAGTACTCCATCATCTCCGGCGCCGTCGCGCTCACCATGTTCAACATCCCCATCCTGGTGCGCGTGATCCAGCAGGCGCTCGAGGACGTGCCGCAGGCCCAGCGCGATGCGTGTTTGGCCATGGGCCTCACCCGCTGGGAGGCCACGCTGCACATCCTGATCCCCGAGGCCATGCCCGCCATCGTGACCGGTATCGTGCTTTCGGCCGGCCGCGTGTTTGGCGAGGCCGCGGCGCTGCTCTTTACCTCGGGCATGAGCTCGCCGGTTCGCCTGAACTTCTTGAGCTTTAACCTGTCGAGTCCCACCTGTGCCTGGAACGTGTTCCGCCCCGGTGAGTCGCTCGCCGTGCACATCTACAAGATCTACGGCGAGGGCAGCCCCGAGGCCCAGCAGATTGTTTGGGGCACCGCGGCACTGCTGATGATCTGCGTGCTGCTGTTTAACGTAGTCGCCCGTATCGTGGGCAAGCAACTGGCAAGGAGGATGACGGCCGAATGAGCGAGATAAATGAAACGCCCGCAACCGAGGCGGCCGCGTCCGAGACCCAGGACTTTTTGTCGAGCGTGGGGGAGAGCGAGAAGCGCGTGCGCGTAAGCGGCAAAGCCGTGAGCGACGAGGTCGTGCTTTCCACCAAGGACGTCAACGTTTACTATGGCGACCACCATGCGCTGCACGATACGTCGCTCGACTTTCACAAGGGTGAGATCACGGCGCTCATCGGGCCTTCGGGCTGCGGTAAGTCGACCTTTTTGCGCAGCCTCAACCTTATGAATCGCGAGATTCGCGGCTGCCGCGTGGAGGGCGAGATCAACTACCGCGGGCGCAACGTGAACACCAAGACCGAGAACACCTACGAGCTGCGTCGCTCCATTGGCATGGTGTTCCAGCAGCCCAACCCCTTTCGCAAGTCCATTCGCGACAACATCACGTTTGCGCCCAAACGCCACGGCATTACTGACCGCGACGAGCTCGATCGCATGGTCGAGGAAAGCCTGCGCGGCGCGGCGCTGTGGGACGAGGTCAAGGACAAGCTCGACAAGAGCGCCTTCGCGCTTTCGGGCGGCCAGCAGCAACGCCTGTGCATTGCGCGCACGCTGGCGCTCAATCCCTATGTGATTCTGTTTGACGAGCCCTGCTCGGCGCTCGACCCCATCTCGACGCTGGCAATCGAGGACCTGATGTCATCGATTGTTGCCGATCGCGCCATCGTCATCGTGACGCACAACATGGAGCAGGCGTCGCGCGTGTCCAACCGCACGGCGTTTTTCTACATGGGCGATATGGTCGAGTACGACGAGACCGACGAGATTTTCCAACGGCCCAAGGATAAGCGGCTGAATGATTACCTCACCGGCATGTTCTCCTAGTCCGGGACATGCTTGAGGCCCGCGGCGGCCATGGTTGCCGCGGGACTGATTGGAGAGGCGGGTCATCTCTTGCGGGAGATGGCCCGCCTTTTTGCTCTGCGACCGAAACGACCATCACAAAGGGGACAGGCACCTTCGTGGTGGTTTGGGGTGGGGCTCGCTGCTATCATGGACAACGTTGAATTTCTACGAAGGAGCAGGGCATATGGCGATTCTTTTGGGATGCGATTCCGTCAGCCTAGAGTTTCCCACCAAGCATATTTTCGATAGCGTGACGCTCGGCGTGGACGAGGGTGACCGCATTGGCATCGTCGGTAAAAACGGCGACGGCAAGTCGACGCTGCTGAGCGTGCTCGCCGGTACGCTGGACCCCGACGACGGCCGCGTGACGCATCGCCGCGACACGACGATTGGTTTGCTCGGCCAAAAGGACAACCTGGTCGATACCGACACCGTGCATCATGCCGTCGTCGGCGACACGCCCGAGTACGAATGGGCCTCGAGCCCGCGTACGCGCCAGATTCTGGCTGGCCTTATTAGCGATGTGCCCTGGGAGGGCACGGTGGGCGAGCTTTCGGGCGGCCAGCGCCGTCGTGTGGACCTCGCGCGCCTGCTGATCGGCGACTACGACGTGCTCATGCTCGACGAGCCCACCAACCACCTGGACATGCGCACCATCAATTGGCTCGCGCGTCACTTAAAGGCCCGCTGGCAGCGCGGTCAGGGCGCGATGCTCGTGGTCACGCACGACCGTTGGTTCTTGGACGAGGTCTGTACCAGCATGTGGGAGGTCCACGACGGCCAGGTCGACCCCTTCGAGGGCGGCTACTCCGCGTATATCCTTCAGCGCGTAGAGCGCGACCGCATGGCCGCCGTTACCGAGGAGCGCCGTCGCAACATGGCGCGCAAGGAGCTCGCGTGGCTGAGCCGCGGCGCACAGGCGCGCTCCACCAAGCCCAAGTTTCGTGTGGAGGCCGCTCGCGAGCTCATCGCCGACGTGCCGCCCGTGCGCGACGAGCTGGAGCTCAAGCGCCTGGCGGTGAGTCGCCTGGGCAAGCAGGTTATCGACGTGGTCGACGTGGACGCCGGCTATGCCGATACCGACGGCGCGCCCAAGCAGGTGCTCTCCGACGTGACCTGGCTCATTGGTGCGGGCGACCGCTATGGTCTTTTGGGCGAGAACGGCGCCGGCAAGTCCACACTGCTCGATGTGATTCAGGGCAAGATCGCGCCCCTGCGCGGCCGCGTGAAGATTGGCCAGACGGTGCGCTTTGGCGTGCTGTCGCAGCAGCTCGAGGAGCTCGAGCCCTACATGGGCGACACGATCCGCGAGGTGCTCAGCAACTACAAGAAGTACTACGTTATCGATGGCAAGGAGACCTCGCCCGAGAAGCTCTGCGAGCGTCTGGGCTTTACGACGCAGCAGCTCTGGAGTCGTATCGGCGATCTTTCGGGCGGACAGCGCCGTCGCCTGTCGCTGCTGCTGACGATCCTGGACGAGCCCAATGTGCTCATCCTGGACGAGCCCGGCAACGACCTGGATACCGACATGCTGGCGATTGTCGAGGACCTGCTCGATGGTTGGCCCGGCACGTTGATTCTGGTAACGCATGACCGCTTTTTGATGGAGCGCGTGACCGACCAGCAGTGGGCGCTGCTCGACGGCCACCTGACGCACATGCCCGGCGGCGTCGACCAGTACCTGCGCCTGTGCAATGCCACCGCCGAGGGCGAGCCCGTGGGTGCGCCGAGCGCCAAGACCGGCACGTTCGACACCGGTGCCGCGGCAGCTGCGGCCGAAAAGCCCAAGGCGAGCGGTCAGCCCAATGGCCTTTCCAATGCCGAGCGCCAGAAGCTCCGCCGCGAGGTGAGCTCGCTCGAGCGCAAGATGGAGACGCAGCGCGCTCGCGTGGAGGAGGTCGAGGCCGCGATGGCTCAGGTCGACCCCACCAACTACACGGCGCTGGGCGAGCAGCAGGCAAAGATCGACGAGGCTCACGCCGCTATGGACGAGCTGGAGATGGCGTGGCTCGAGGCGAGCGAGAAGCTCGAGGGCGAGGAGTAGACGAGGATGATCAAAGCCGCATTTTTCGATATCGACGGCACGCTACTGAGCTTTAAGACGCACCGGATTCCGGCGTCGGCGCAGCAAGTGCTCGACAGCTTTCACGAGCAGGGGATCGCGTGCGTGATCGCCACAGGCCGTCCGACCTACCAGATGCCGGATTGGCTGTTCGATCTTGGTTGGGATGCGTACATTACGCTTTCGGGCCAGCACTGTTTTGATGCCGAGGGCGTCTACCGTAGCTGCCCGATTGACCCGGAGGACGTTGCAGTGATTGTGGACCAGGTGGCCGAGGGGCGCTACGACTCGCTGTGCATGCAGGGCGAGAACTCGTTTGTGAACCGCCTGTCCGAGCGCGTGGTGACGGCCGGTAACAACGCGGGAATCGTCTACCACGAGGAGCCGTTTGAGCACGCCTTCGATGCGCCGGTTTACCAGTTTTGCGCCTTTGTGGATCCTGCCGACGAGCATATCGTGACCGACGCCGTGTCGCATTCGCTCACCACGCGCTGGTGCGACCTGTTCTGCGACATTATTCCGGCCAACGGCGGCAAGGACCTGGGTGTGGCGGCGACGCTGGAGCGCCTGGGCATCGACGCGAGCGAGGCGATCGCCTTTGGCGATGGCGAGAACGACCTGTCGATGTTTGCCGCCGTGGGCACGAGCGTGGCCATGGGCAACGCGCAAGACACGGTAAAGGCTGCGGCGAGCTACGTGACGACTGCCGTGGACGACGACGGAATTTACAACGCCGCAAAGCACTTTGGGCTGCTATAGCTGCGGCTCGGCACTTGGGGACGTTCCTTTTCTGCCGGCAGTTGGGGACGCCCCTTGCGCGTTGTGTGCCGCGTCGCCCGGCCGGACAGCCACGCATGCTACAGGTTCTTGACACCCATCGCGCGCATGGCGTTCAGGATGGCGATGATCGCCACGCCCACGTCGCCAAAGACGGCGAGCCACATGTTGGCGATGCCAAGCGCCGCGAGCACCAGAATCAGCAACTTAATGCCCAGTGCAAAGATGATGTTCTGCCGAACAATCGTCATGGTCTTGCGAGCCACGCGGATTGCACGGGAAATGTTGGACGGCTTGTCGTCCATCAGCACAACGTCCGCTGCCTCGATTGCGGCGTCGGAGCCCATGGCGCCCATGGCAATGCCCACATCGGCACGGGTGAGCACGGGCGCATCGTTGATACCGTCGCCCACAAAGGCGAGCTTGCCCTTGCCCGATTCGGTCGCCAGCAATGCCTCGACGCGCTCGACCTTGTCACCTGGCAGAAGCTGCGCGTGGAACTCATCGACTCCCAGCTGATTGGCCACGGCGGCGGCCACTTCCTCGCGGTCTCCCGTGAGCATGACGGTGCGCTTGACGCCGGCGGCGTGCAGCTCGCGAATCGTTTGCTCGGCATCGGCCTTGACGGTGTCGGCAATTACGATGTGACCGGCATAGACGTCATCGACCAGCACATGGAGGATAGTGCCGACGACCTCGCAATCGGGCGCTTCGATGCCGACCGCGGCGAGCATCTTGGCGTTGCCGACGACGACGTGCTTGCCGTCGATGTTCGCCGTCACGCCATGGCCCGCGTCGTTGGTGGAGTCGCATACACGCTTGGGGTCGAGTTGGCCCTGGAAGGCGGCGCGCACCGACTGCGCGATGGGGTGGTCGGAGAACGACTCGGCGAGGGCTGCGACTTCAAGCAGCGATTGCTCGGTATAGCCGCCCTCGGGGTGCACCGCGACGACCGAGAACGTGCCGTTGGTGAGCGTGCCGGTTTTGTCGAAGACGACGGTATCCACATCGGCGAGCGCCTCGAGGTAGTTGGAGCCCTTGATGAGAACTCCCAGCTTGGACGCGCCGCCGATGCCGCCAAAGAAGCTCAGTGGCACGCTAATTACGAGTGCGCACGGACAGCTGACGACGAGGAAGGTCAGGCCGCGTAGGATCCAATCGGACCAAGCACCGGTCACCAGGCCGCCGCCGAGCGCGAGCACCGCTGCCGCGCCGGTGACGGCGGGCGTGTAGACGCGGGCGAACCGTGTGATGAAGTTTTCGGTGCGCGCTTTCTTCTCGCTGGCGTTTTCCACGAGCTCCAGGACGCGCGCGACGGTGGACTCGCCAAAGGGTTTGGTGGTGCGTACGCGGATAAGACCCGTCATGTTGATGCAGCCGCTGATGATATCGTCGCCGGTCTTGGCGGTACGGGGGACCGACTCGCCGGTGAGGGCGGCGGTGTCGAGCTGGGTTACGCCCTCGACGATAACGCCGTCGATGGGCACGCGCTCGCCGGGCTTGATGACAATGACGGTGCCGACGGCGATGTCATCGGGAAAGACCTGCTCGAGCGTGCCGTCAGCCTGCTCAACGTTGGCGTAATCGGGCGCGATGTCCATCATGGCGCTGATCGATTTGCGGCTCTTGCCCACGGCGTATGTCTGGAACAGCTCGCCGACCTGGTAGAACAGCATAACGGCGGCGCCTTCGGCCATGTGCGGGTCGGTATCGGGGAAGAGCACCGTGGCAAACGCGCCGATGGTCGCGACGGCCATGAGGAAACTCTCGTCGAACGCCTTGCCGCGGCGGATGTTGCTGAATGCCTTTTGGAGCACGTCGTAGCCGGCAATCAAAAACGGCACGAGGAACAGCACAAAGCTGGCGTAGATGTTGCCGGGCTCTCCAAATGCGATAGTGAGGGCGCCGAGCTCATCGAGGGCGTACACCACGACAAAAATACCCAGCGCTACCAGGATGCGGTTGCGTTTATGCTCGAGTGACTCTTTTTTCTTGCGCTTCTTCTTTTTCTTCTTGGGGTCGGCGGTGGCCATGACTCGTATCCTCCCATTTGAATGTATGAACACTCGCTCATGTAATTTCGCGAGCAAAGGCCGCGGCAAGCGCGGCCTTGCGTATCAGCGTATGCGCAGGCTAGAGAATGATCTCGCAGTCCGGCTCGGCGTCGGCGGTGAACTCCACGACGCGATCGAGGACCTCGTCGAACTCAGCGTCGTCGGCTTCGAGCGTCAGCTTCTGAGTCATAAAGTTGACCGAAACGGATTTGACGCCCTCGAGCTTGGCGAGTTCGTCCTGAAGCTCACGCGCGCAGTTGGCGCAGTCGATCTCGTCGAGCTTGAACTGCTTTTTCATGATGGGTTCCTTTCCCTGTATTTGCGGCTTGGGTGCAGGCCGCGCTGGTACCGTGGTTGGTCGCTATTCGCAGATGTGGCTCATGCCTTGGTTGAGCATGGTGTAGACATGATCGTCGGCGAGCGAGTAGAGGATGTTGCGCCCGTCGCGCCGGAATTTAACCAGGTGCGACTGTTTGAGCGTGCGCAGCTGGTGCGACACCGCGGACTGCGAAGTCGCAGTCGCTTCGGCGATGTCTGCCACGCAGAGCTCGCGGCCCATGAGAGCGTAGAGGATCTTGATACGCGTGGTGTCGCTGAAAACCTTGAACAAGTCGGCAAGGTCGTACAGCAGCTCCTCGTCGGGAAGGTCCTCGGGCGAGCAAGTGGTGGGGATGTCGGGCACGATGGCGGTGTCGATGTCGGTCCTTATTTCATCGGCGTGTTCGCTCATTGCAATATCCTTTCATATGAACATGTGCTCATATAACTTACTTCCGAGTATATGAGCGCATGTTCATATGTCAATATAATTTGCGAAATTTTTTGCTGTCGATTGGCCCCAGAGGCGGCTAAGGGCATTGGTTGGTGCTGATAAGGCCGCCGATGCCAACGTGGGTATCCTAGCGACGTGCAAAAACGGGAGTTTTCAGCATCGACGAGGGGTTATTTATTGCATGATACGGCGTCGTTTGCCGCCACAGGGCTTTACTGGAGTGCAAATGGCAATAGATATTCCTCAGCTGTTGCCTAACTTACATCGAAAACAGCGGCTTCGGTGCAAAATGGGGCAATTCGGCCGCCCTCGGATACTCGGCTCTGCTGAAAACTCCCGTTTTTGCACGTCGCCGGGGTACCCACCCTGTCAGTCCGCCTCTGTTCTGGCCCCGTACACCCTGCCTTCGGGTGTGGAGGTGCTTGTTTGGGCGAACTCCGGGCAATCCAGCTCGATGACTTGCATGTCGTCGATGGCCGGGACATTGTTGATCGTCGGGTCGTCCAGCGAGATGCCCTCGAGCACTGCGCGCTCGAGCTCAAGTGCATTACCCTGCGCTGCGTCTTGACGGAGGAGCTCCTCAATACGCTTCTTTTCCTCGATAAATCTCCTGAGAACAAATTGTCGCAGCTCTTCTTGCTTGGTTGCGAAATCTTTGGGCAGGCGCGATGGGCGAATGCCCTCCTTTCGCTGGATTGCCTCCATAACCCTGGTGAAGGCGCTGGCGTGCATAAAGGAATAGCGACTGACGGTAATGATTCCGTAGCCCATGGACGCCAGCGCGTTCTTGCGCTCTTCGTCAATGGCGCGGTCTTCTTCGGCATCGTGCTGAAATCCGTTGTATTCGATGTCGGTTCGGGACCGCTTGAGATATGCATCCATATAGAACTTTTCGCGCCGCGTGAGATTCTTTGCAGCAGCTGTGACCTTTACTTCGTAGTCGGTCTCGATCTCGCTAATGCCAAGACCGCCCTCGCGCCTGGGTAGCGTGAGCATCATGACAAACGCCGTTTCCATCGGCGATCGGCATCCGTCCCGCACGCATTGGATGGCTTTTCGGGCAAGTTCGAGGCCCTTGCAGTCGATGAGGGAGTTAAAGAAATGTTTAAGGCTCGAAGTCGAGGTGAGCGCGAAGCGCTCGGTATAGGATGTTGAGGCATCGTGCCCAAGGGAATAGGCTCCACACAGTTCGAAGTAGTACTCCACAAGTTCTCGAAAGGGAAGATAGGTTGCGGCCTGAAGCGCACAGAGTTCGACGCCGACAATATAGATGTCGTCGGCAAGCTTGATAAAGCGCGAGCCCGCGAATCGCTTGGATGATACGTGGCACTTGCATCCCGTCATGCTGCGCACGTTTGCGCGCTCGAACACCGTTGTATCGAGCGGGGCATCGTTATCCAGAGCGACGTTGTGCCTGGCGAGCCAGTCGGCGGCAGAGTCGAGCAGCTCCTTGCTGGGGCGCGCCCCGTAGATCTTGGCAGGGCTGCAGGGCTCGGTGCCAATTGCGGATACCGAGTATGCGGCTTGGTAGACCGCTTTTGCCGTGTTATGTGAAAGCACGATACTCATACAGATAGCATGGCAGACCAGGCGGCGGGGCTCGCGATGAATGCCAAGGTAAAATGGCGCGGCATAACAAAAGCTGTCCAAGCGCTTGACGCCAATGATGGAGAAAGATGCTATTTGGAGCATTGTCGCAGCTCGCTGGCTACGCAGACCTCCACAACTGATGCTGGTCAGCATCGTTTTGATGCAAAGACGGCGTCAACAAAAATGTGCAATTTGGCTTGAACATGCGCAGATGAAGTTCTTGGTTATGCGGCGGCTAGACATCGGGGGCTGGAGGGCCATGTTGTACGGCGCGAAAAACGGGCCGATATCCGCTTGGACATCGGCCCATTTTTGCGTCGCTTGAGGGGAGCGCCTCCGCGTGTCGCTTTTGCGCGGGGCGCTATGGTCCGGCAAGTGTTGCTCGCGAATGGCGCCTCTGCTTGGCAATCTACTTGGCAAACAGGTTTTTGAGGTTGAACTCGGCCTGCACCGTCCGGAGCATGAGGTCGGTGTCGTCGAGGCCCAGGTGCTGCTCGTTGGCGTCGGGCGCGAGGGTGCCGCGACGGCGTGCCCAGTTCTCGAGTGCGGCGGGCGCGGACTCGCGGGGGAGCGAGCGCACGTCGGCGTCCAGGCTGCGGCAGATCTGGCGCGAGTCGATGACGATAATCTTGCCGGCTCGGCGCGCCTCGGCATAGCCGTCCAGATGGATCTTGAACCAGCTGTCCTCAAAGGCGGCGTTGTGCGCCATGTACGGGTATTTCTTCATGAGCTTGAGCAGCTGCTTTTGCAGCTCCTTGTTCTCGCGGAAGGGCGTTTTGCCGTCGATGTCGTCCCAGGTGATGTGATGGATATTCGACAGCGGCACATCTTCGCCGCGGTAGATATCGGGCAGGCCGCAATAGTGTGCCTCGGCGTCGTGCGGGACGGCGTCGCTGGTGAGCTCCATGATCTCCCAGCCCACGTTGATGATGTAGCCGCGCTCGGGTGCACGGCCGGTGGTCTCGATGTCGATGCCGAGCACCGTGCCCTGGATGGGCTTGCGGGCGTACGCCACGCCGAGCGCATCGCGGTCGCCGCGGATCTCGCGCATGACGGACGCGGCGGTGCGCTTTTGCATCTTGCCGATGGCGGCGCAGGTATCGGCGTCGGACAGGCCGCGCGAAAGCGTCACGGGCGTCACGTTGCGCAGGCGTGCCTCGCCAATCTGGTCGCATAGGTCGCGGTTGCGGTCGGCCAGGTCGCGCACGGTGGCAAAGTCGAAGCCAGGGTCGCCCTCGGCGGTAAAGTACTCGGTCTCGAGCACCTTGAGGGCCTCTTCGCCTTTTTGACGCTCGGACTCCATGGCGGCGTGATCGCCATAGATGAACATGGGGATAAACGGCTGGCGCTCGTATTCGAGTGCTTGCGAAACGTTCATATACTGCTCCTTGGACGGGCCGCGTCGTGCGGCTCGGGGTCATTGAGATGTGACGAGATGATAGTTTACCACAGGCAACTATTGGCATCACGCCTAGGACAACTACAATACCCTAGTTGACCGCTAGGACTTTTACAATGCTGCCGAAAGACACGAAAGGTTCCATCCGTCATGGATTTGCTGATTGATATTTTGCTCGACGCCGGCAAGGACACGCTCTCGCTGGTGCCGTTCTTGTTGGTGACATATCTGGCCCTCGAGACGCTGGAGCATGTGGCGGGCGATCGCGTCAACGGCGCCATCAAGCGTGCCGGTGCCGCTGGTCCCGTGGTTGGCTCGTTGCTGGGCATGGTGCCGCAGTGTGGCTTTTCGGCGATGGCGGCAACGCTGTACGCCGGTCGCGTCGTGACGTTGGGCACCCTGGTGGCGGTGTTTCTCTCGACCTCCGACGAGATGCTGCCACTGCTACTTGCCGAGCAGGTTCCCGTGCAGACTATGGCGATGCTTTTGGCTTCGAAGGCGCTGATCGCGCTGGTCACGGGCTTTATCGTGGATGCCGCCATTCGCGGCCTGCGTCGCAACGCCCGTGCTCATGCGGCAATCCGCCGTACCGTGTTGGGAACCGCTGCCAATCCGGCGCACGTTAACTGCGCGCATGACGATCACAGCGGCGGTGACATCATCGACGAGGTGGCCGAGGCGGGCGTGAGCGCCGACCACATCCATGAGCTGTGCGAGCGCGACCATTGCGGTTGTGATGAAGACGAGGCCGACCGCGACCACGGACATGGCCACGACCACGGACACGAGGGCGAGCATGAACACCACCACGGTCACTCCCACTCACACAAAGGCGCGCCCGTCCTGTCGATTATCCGCAGCGCGATTTCGCACACCGTGCAGGTTTCGGTATTCATTTTTCTGGTGACGCTGATTCTGGTCGCCGTGCTCGAGACCTTTGGCGAGTCCGCGATCGAGCAGTTCCTGCGCGGCAACGAGACGCTCGCTGTCATGGGTTCGGCGCTTGTCGGCCTCATTCCCAACTGCTCGGCGAGCGTGGTCATTACGCAGTTGTATCTGGAAGGCGCGCTGCAGCTGGCACCGATGCTCGCCGGTACACTCATTTCTGCCGGCGTGGGTTACCTGGTACTGTTCCGCACCAACCGCAGCGCCCGCGAAAACGCCGTGTTCCTGGTCATGATGTACGTCATCGGCGCCGGCTGGGGCCTTATCCTTTCCGCCTTTGGCCTCTAAGTAGATGTTTGAGGTATCCCGTAAAAACTGGGGCATGCCTCAAACATCTACCGCCATGACCGGCGTTGGATGCGCGCCAATCGCCAAAACAAAAGGTAGATTATTAGGCATGTCCCAAAAATCTACCTTGGTTAGCGCAGCAGGTCGGTGAGGTTGCGCTTAAAGCGGGCGCGGTCTTCGCTGGTGAAGGCTGCCGGTCCACGGGTGCGACCGCCGGCGCGGCGCACCTTCTTTTCTTCGTGACGAATAAACAGCTGCATATCGATGGTGGCTTTGTCGTACACGCGCCCGCGCACGCCGATGGCGGCGGCATCGCGACCGAGCACCATGCTGGCCAGGCCAATGTCCTGTGTCACGACCACATCGCCTGCCTGCAGACGCTCGATAATGGCAAAGTCGGCGCTATCGGCGCCTACGCTCACGTCGAGTGTTGTGACCCAAAAGCCACGTCGCGCGTGCTCGGCATCGCGCGGGTCGTCACGGTGAATGTGCCGCTCCAGGTTTTGCGTGCTGTTGCCGGCGACAACCACGGCGACGCCCGCCCGTCGCGCGCAGTCGATCGACTCACGCGTGACCGGGCAGGCGTCGGCATCAATAAACAGCGTTCGCGGCATCTAGTGCACCAGCTTGCCAAAGCGGATAGCGCGAATAACCAGCGTCACGCCAAACACCAGGAGTGCAGCGCCGGTAAAGATGACGAGCATCTTTGCCGACCACAGCGGGTAGATGAACACGAACACGCCGGCGATGATGGAGAGCGCGCCGCTCAGGATGGCGAGGGCGCGGTTGGAAGAAAGCTCGGACTCCAGAATCGACATGATGCCCTCGACAATCCAGCCAAAGCCGGCCACGACCACCACAAGCGTGCTGAGCGTCGCGGTCGAAAGCGCCTGGTTGCGCAGGATCACCACGCCGCCCAAGATGATGAGCAGGTTGGCGAGGATGCTCGTGACGCGCCAGCCGGCGGGCAGCAGCGGCTCAAAAATGGCGGTGAACAGCCTGACGCCAGCCGTGATCACAAAGTAGAAGCCCAGTACGGTCGTCAAAAAGACGAGGGTCTTAGCGGGTGCAAACAGCAGCGCGATGCCGGCGATGAGCGCGATGACGCCCGTGGCGGCGTAGATCCAGCGCACGGCTTTAATCGCCTTGCCTGCCATGCTTTTCTCGTCAAATCCAAACAGACTCGATTGTTGGTCGTCATTCTTAAAGATGCCCATGAGGCCTCCTTTCTGTGCGGCGTAAGCCGCGATCGTTACAACCAGTATCGCCTAAAGGCGCTGGCGTATGGGCCGGGGAGGGCGAAACGCAACTCAAAGGCCCCGATTTGTTTCCGTTGTTCCCCACGTCGCGATTTTCTATTCAACAGGTGTAGAACATTGCAGCTCTGTTCGTTATTGCCTGCGTTTTAGGTTAGATTTTCCTAAGAACAATTGGCTTTTTGGGGGTCCCTATGAACGAAGCAGTTCCCGTGGTGCCGTTGAGCGCCGAGTCGATGGCAAAGCAGGGTTGCGAAAAGCTTGGCTTGGATGTGTTTGATGCGCTGGTCCGCCGCGCCCGCACATGCCGCCGTTTTGACGAGTCCATGCGCGTGCCGCGCGAGTTTTTGCTCGAGCTGGCAGAGCTGGCGCACCTGGTCCCCTGTGGCGCCAATGCTCAGCGCTTGCGTTTTCATGTGGTGAGCGGTGCCGAGGACTGCGCTCGCGTGTTTGACGAGCTTGCATGGGCCGGGGCGCTCAAGGACTGGCCGGGTCCTGCCGAGGGCGAGCGTCCGACCGGCTACATTGCAATTCTTGCCGAGCGCACCGTTCCCGGCAAACCCGCCGCGCCTATCACCGAGGTCGACACGGGCATCGCGGCTCAGACGATGATGCTCGCCGCGCGCAGCGCAACGCCCGAGGTGGCGGCTTGCATGTTCAAGGCCTTTACGCCCCGCGCGATCGATGCGATGGGGCTCGACGGCGACAAGTACGAGCTCAAGCTGATCATGGCTTTTGGCGTGCCGGCCGAGACCCAGGTTATCGACGCGATCGATTCCAACCCCGACGGTTCTATTAATTACTGGCGCGACGAGGCGCAGGTGCA
Source organism: Collinsella sp. LCP21S3_A9 (assembly GCF_052118785.1). NCBI lineage: Bacteria > Bacillati > Actinomycetota > Coriobacteriia > Coriobacteriales > Coriobacteriaceae > Collinsella > Collinsella sp. LCP21S3_A9. Next base: position 121,446 of record NZ_JBQKGN010000002.1, read on the forward strand.
TCACGTGCCCAAGCGTCCGCTTGCCGACGTGCTGGTGTAGTTGCGTCGTTGCGGCGCGATCCGGCGGCAAACCACCACAAAGGTGCCTGTCCCCTTTGTGGTGGTGCGAGGGGAGGGCGTGTGTCCGATCTGTATTTGGTTCGGCATGGGCAGACCGAGCTTAACGTGCAGAACATTTTGCAGGGCTGGCAAGACTCGCCGCTCACGGAGCGCGGGCGCGAGCAGGCACTGGCGACGCGCGCGGCGTTTGAGGCGCGCGGCATCTCCTTTGACCACGCGTATTCGTCTCCGTTGGGTCGGGCGCGCCACACGGCCGAGCTGATCGTTGGCGAGGATTTTCCCATAGAGCCGGTCGATGATTTGCGCGAGTGGCGCCTGGGCACGCTGGAGGGCACATCAAATCGCGATATGCCGCCGCAGCCCTGGGGCGATTATCCGGTGGCCTTTGATGGCGAGTCGGAAGGCGAGCTTCGGGCGCGCATGGTCGCGGCGCTGTCCCGTATTATGGCCCGACCGCAGCACGATCGTGTGCTTGCGGTCTCTCATGGCTCTGCCTGCCAGGAGTTTCTTAGATGCGTGACCGGCGGGGGAGAGCAGCCCGACAACGGTGCCGTGCTTCATTTTGGCTATTGCGACGGGGCGTTTTCGCTCCTTGATTGGTAACGAACGAAAGGACCCCTATGAACAAAGATCTGTATCTGGTCCGTCATGGACAGACAATATTCAACCTTAAACGCATTATTCAGGGATGGAGCGATTCGCCGCTCACGCAGTTGGGCTGCGAGCAGGCGGCGCGTGCCGGTATGTTCTTGCGTGCGCGTGGCGTTGAGCCCGATCACGCCTACACCTCGACGCTGCACCGTACCGAGCAGACTATCGCCAGCCTGTGGCCGGGCCTTGCCTACGAGCGTCTGGATGGCCTGCGCGAGTGGTTCTTTGGCGACTTTGAGGCCGAGCGCGTGATGCTGATGCCCGAGCGTCCGTGGCGTGACTTTTATCGTCAGTTTGGCGGGGAGGGCCAGATGCAGGTACGTGAGCGCATGGTGACGACGTTGACCGATCTTATGCGACGCCCGGACCATTCGTGCGTGCTCGCGGTGAGCCATGCCTCGGCCATCAAGGAGTTTTTGGACCACTCTAGGGGGGCGGCGGCCGACGAGCGCGAGCGCGTGCCGGGCAACTGCTCGGTTCTGCATTTTGCGTTTGACGATGCAACCGATACGTTTGAACTGGTCGAAGTCTTTGCGCAGGAGGATTACGCGCGTGAGCTGGGGCTAGAGCCGCTCGTGGCGGCAGCGGGCCCGCGGCGTGGGTAGCGCGGGTGCGGCGATGCGGATCGCCGACATAATTGCTCGATGCGAAAGGGGCGGGGATGCATGCGCATGTATCCCCGCCCCTTGCTTGTTGAGCTGACGAGTCTTTGTGCTGGGCGTTTAGGCCCCGTTAGAACCGTGAGATCTGGTGAGTGAGCAGACCCGTCGGAACCTGCGGCGCGCCGCTGGCGACCTGCGCGGCGGGGAACAGCACGGCCACGGAAAAGTTGAACGGCTCTTTGCCCGTGTAGGTGCCGGCTGCGCGGGCCTCATCGGCCAGCAGCTGCGCCGCCCCTGCCAGCGCGGCAGCGTAGGCGGGGTCGTCTACCGGCGCCGGCTCCGGTGCCTGATCGAGCATGGCTCGGATGGCGGCAACGGCGTCCTCGCGCTTGACTTCCCATACGCGATGCGTAATGCCGGCGGGGTCGGTGACGGCATAGAGCGACGCGCCCTCTTTGGCGGCGCCCAGGATGATATCCATGACGGGCGAGGCTTCGTAGGCGAGCGACACGGGGCGCGGCTGCACCTTGAGCTCGGCGATCGCGCGCGCGGCGGCGAGTGCGTCGACGCTCTCGGCGGCGGCCTCGTTGTTACCCGTCAGCACGTTAACCGGGCAGATCGCCACGACACCCGTTACACGTCCCGGCTCTCCCGAGCACTCGTACACGTAGTATGCCGCACCTGGATCCTTGAGCAGGAGCCCATCGGCAATCGCACCGCGCAGGGCGTCGTTGTCACTCAGAATGCTGTCCATCGCGGGCAGCGCTTCGAGCACGCGATCCTGAGCTGGGCGGATGCAGGGAAACGGAAGAGCTTTCATGGACAGTCCTAACGCGCGAGTCGGTTTGTTTGCGGCTTATTATGCCCCAACTTGGCTATTCGCGCCCCAGAGCGTGTTGTCGGCGAGCGCGATCAGCACCCGCTGGCAGCGAACGATATCGGCGTGGGGCACATGCTCGTTTGGCTTATGCGCGAGCGCGAGCGAGCCGGGGCCATAGCTCATGCAGTTGCGGTTACCCGTCTTGCCGGCAATGACGGCAGTGTCGGTGTAGCCGGTAAAGAAGCCGACGGTCGTGTCCGCGCCTGTCACGTCATCGGTGGCACGCTTGAGCACGGCTAGAAGGGGAGAGACCGGATCGCGCTCAATGGCGGGGCGGTCGCCTGTCACGGTATAGCTTCCATGGCAACCGGGGACTGTGGCTTCGGCGTCGGCGATGGCCTGCTCTACCATGCGCGTCGCGGCGGCCGTATCGGTCGGCGGCGTCAGGCGCATATCGACCCAGACCTTGGCACGGTCGGGCACGACATAGGGGCGATAGCCGCCCTCGATCTGTCCAAACGTGATGGTCGAAGCCCCCAGCTCATCATGCACGGGCAGCGCCGCGAACGCATGGCGCAGCGCACAGACGGCCTCGGCCATGGCGGCGACGGCATCCGCTCCCTTCCAGGGCTGGCTCGCATGCGCCGTGACGCCGGTCATCTCGATCTCGAACCATGTGCGACCCTTGTGCGCCACCTGAATCTGTCCGTCGGTGGGCTCGATGTCCAGCACCCATTCGCGCGAGCCGACCCAGCCGGCATCGATGGCGGCCTCGGAGCCGCGCATAAAGTCCTCTTCGTCGACCGAGCAAATAAGCGAGAAGCCGCGGTGGGGCAGCTCACCATCCGCCGCCACGCGCTCGAGTGCGTGGACAAGCGCGGTAATGGCGCAGGCCAGACCGCCCTTCATGTCGCAGGCGCCCCGGCCATAGAGTTTGTCGTTGCGCACAACCGCCCCAAGCGGCGGCGTGTCCGCGTCCCAGCCATCTCCTAGGGTGACGGTATCCATATGGCAGATGTAGACGAGTCGCGCCTCGTCGCTCACACCCGGCACGGTGACCATAAGGTTGCGGCACCCGGGGAGTACTTCGAGCTCTGCAACCTGCACGGCATCGAGCGCAGGACTATCAAGCTGCGCCAGCTGCTGTTCAATGAGCCTCTTAATGAAGTGTTCGATCTCGCCTTCGTAGGCGCCCGGGTCCGAGCTATCAATCTTCACGAGCTCCTGCGTAAGCCGCCAGGCAAAGTTCTCATCAACCATATGCAACCTCACAATCAGTTTGCTTCCAAAACCGATTGTAAGCCACCTGGAGGATTCGCGACGTGTGCGTAACAGTATTAACCGTTCGCAGGCCGAGCCATCGCGTTTGGCGTCCGGGCAGGCTCACAAACGACGCAATGGGTACGTAGCCTTTATGGATGACATGCTGTGCGACATATCTGCCTTTCGGTATCACCGGATACCTCCGCAGGTCTTGGCAATAATGCCGGACCTGCCCGATTCTGCGGACGATCCGCGCAGGGAGCATCTTTGTGAGCACCCGCTCGTCAAGCATTTCCTGGGCACTCCGCTACACGTGTTGGCGCAGGGCCTCTGCGGGCGCAAGGGCGGCCGCATTGTCAGGCATGTTTGGAACGGGGAGAGGCCGTTTGGCTCCGTGCGGCAGACAGAGTTTGGCCTTGATGTCGCGTCCCCGCTCTTTACCCTGCTGACCCTGGCTTCCTCGGTCTCAAATGAGCGCCTGATTATGTGCATGTATGAGATGTGCGGCACCTTTGCCGTGTGCAAGATTGCGTCTCAGGTAAAGTCGGCGCTTGAGCAGGCATATGGGGGCCGGTGGGGTGACGCACGGTTGGGCTGGGAAAACGTAAAGGATACCTCGGGGAATCCAACGGACCTGTGGAAACGACCGCCCTTGATTGAGCTCTCTGAACTAACCGAGTACGTCGATAAGATCCAGGGGCTCCGCGGTGCTAAATCGTTCACGCGTGCCGCGAAATGTATTACGGGGGTTGTGGCATCGCCGCTCGAGGTCCAGGCTTCGATGCTGTTTGGCCTTACGAGGTTGCGCGGCGGCGAAGGGCTGCGCCTTACCAATAACGTTGAGATTCGCATGACGCGCAGCGCCCGCCTGATTTCGGGGCTTGATAGGCGCTACGCCGATATCCTGCTGTCAAATAAGGACGGCAGCAGAGAGTGCCTGGTTGAATGTCAAGGTAAAGCCATTCACGGATCCATAGAATCCAAGATCTCGGACTCCGATCGAACGACGGCCCTTCAAGCGATGGGATATCCTGTCGTTCTGATGACCTATGGTCAGCTGGTCGACTCCGATGCCTTCCGCGTGGTGATGGAACTCATCATGTCCTATCTCGATGTGCCGTTGAAAGACAAGACGCCGCGGCAGCAGGAGCTCGAACGGCGGCTTCGTGAGGAGATTTTTATCGATTGGGCGGGAATGTAGCCGTGCGGGTGGAAAACGGTCGCGCGGACTAGAGTTTTGGTCGCAAAAAGGCTTCAATTTCGCCTTTGGAGGGCCCTAAAAATGCTATCTAGAATAAGTTGTTTCGGAAAATAGACAGTCAACTTACATTTGGCACAGAGAGATCGATTTTTACCTACTAAAGTCCCTGATAAAGCTGTTTATCAGAGCAGGTGCGCTCAGTGATTTAGGCATGACTGTCGATTATCCGAAAAAACTTATTCTGGATAGCATTTTTAAAACCAGCCGGAGCAACGAAATCGGCCCCCGTTTCGCGAAAACGGGGGCCGAATGAGCTTCATTGCCTGTCTGGCAGGCTTGGCGCCGACGCTACTTGATCACGCGTACGCGATACATCGACGGAATCTGCTTGAGCGCCTCGATGGTGCTGCTGTCCAGGTGCTCGTCGGTGTCGAACATGGTGTAGGCGTTCTCGCCGGCAGACTCGTTGGTCATGCGCTGTACGTTGGCGTTGTCCTTGGCCAGGATGGCCGTGATCTGGCCGATCATGTTGGGCACGTTGGCGTGCAGACAGGCGATGCGGCTCGCGGCGCGCGCCTTGCCCATGCTGCAGGCGGGGTAGTTGACGCTGTGCGCGATGTTGCCGTTCTCCAGGTAATCCTTGAGCTCGCTGATGGCCATATCGGCGCAGTTGGCCTCGGCCTCGCCGGTGCCGGCGCCCGAGTGCGTGGTGATAAACGTATTGGGCATCTTGACGGTCTTGGGCGTGGCAAAGTCACAGCTAAACCAGCTCAGCTTGCCCTCGCGCAGGGCGGCGTCAACGGCGTCCTCGTCAATGATGGTCTCGCGCGCGTAGTTGATGAGCACGGCGCCCGGGGCCAGCAGGTCGATCTGCTCGGTACTGATCATGCCGATGGTGTCGGCCTTGCTGGGCACGTGCACGGTGAGGTAGTCGCAGCCGCGGCAGAGGTCCTCGAGCGTGCCCACGCGCTGCACCTCGCGGCTCAGCACCCACGCGTGCTCGACGGAAATGAACGGATCGTAGCCGTAGACGTCCATGCCCAGGTCGACGCAGGCGTTGGCGACCTTGGAACCCACGTTGCCTAGACCGATGACGCCGATGCGCTTGCCCTTGAGCTCGCGGCCCACAAAGGCCTTCTTGGCCTTCTCGGCATCGACCTGAATCTCGGGGTCGTCGGCGTTGTCGCGCACCCAGTTCATCGACTGCACCACGCCGCGGCTCGAAAGCACCAGCATGCCCAGGACGAGCTCCTTGACGGCGTTGCTGTTGGCACCGGGGGAGTTAAAGACGACGACGCCCTTCTTGGCGTACTCCTCGATGGGGATGTTGTTGACGCCGGCGCCGCAGCGGGCGATGGCGCGGATGCCCTCGGGCAGCTCGTAGCCGTGCAGGTCGGTGGAGCGCATCAGGATGGCGTCGGCCTCCTCGGCGGTGCCCACAAACTCGTAGCCCTCGCCAAACTCGACCTTGCCGTCTTTGGTTATGTCGTCGATGGTTTTGATCTTGCGCATGAAAAACTCCTTAGCGGGTTTGTTTATAACAAGTGGTTTGAAGTGGCTGGTCGGCCCGCGTGTTGCGGGCTAGTTAGATCGCGGACTCAAACTATGCTGCGCTTCGAAGTCCTTCATGTACGAGGCCAGTGCCTGCACGTCTTCCATGGTTACGGCGTTGTAGACGCTGGCGCGCATGCCGCCCACCAGGCGATGGCCCTTGACGTTTTGAATCTGGTGCTCGGCCGCGCCTGCGACAAAGGCCGCGTCGAGATCGGCGTCGCCGGTGCGGAAGGTGACGTTGGCGATGGAGCGGCTGTCGGCCTGCGTGGCGCCATGGAACAGCTCGCTGTGCTCGAGCAGGTCATAGAGCAGGTTGGCCTTGGCCCAGTTGCGCTCGGCCATGGCGGCGAGTCCGCCGGTCTGCTCCACCCAGCGGAATACCTTGCCGCACACGTAGATGCCAAAGGTGTTGGGCGTGTTGAGCATGGAGCCCTTGGCGGCTTGGATCTTAAGGTCCATGTACTGCGGCGTCTGCGCAAAGGCTGGGCCATCGGCGATGAGGTCGTCGCGCACGATAACCACGGTCACGCCCGCGGCGCCGGCGTTTTTCTGCGCGCCGGCGTAAATGAGCCCGTAGCGCTCAACGTCGAGCGGCTGCGACAGAAAGCAGCTCGAGACATCGGCGACCAGCGGCACATCGCCGCAAGCGGGCAGCTCGTGGTACATGGTGCCAAAGATGGTGTTGTTCTGGCAGATGTAGACGTAGTCGAGCCCGTCGCCCGCGGCCTCGGCGGCAATGCGCGCATTGACGTCGGCCATGGCGGGAATGCAGTCGAAATTGGTGTCCTCGGAGCTCGCGAGCAGCACGGCCTCGCCGTACTTGGCGGCCTCCTTGTACGCCTTGTTGGCGAAGTTGCCGGTCACGACGTAGCCGGCGCGGCCGCGGCGCATGAGGTTCATGGGGATGCCCGCAAACTGCAGCGTGGCGCCGCCCTGCAAAAACAGGACACGGTAGTTGTCGGGGATGCTCAACAGGCGGCGCAGGGTTGCCTCGGCGTCATCGATGATCTGCTGGTACATGCTAGATCGATGGCTCATCTCGAGCACGGACATGCCGCAACCGCGGTAGTCCATCATCTCGTCGGCGATCTCGGCGAGCACGCTTGTGGGCAGTGCGGCCGGGCCAGCTGAGAAGTTGTGCACACGTGCCATCTTCTAGTTCCCCTCGTAGTCGTTTGAACGTTCGGGATACTTTAGCACAGTGGAGCGCCCGGCGCGACCGCATCACGGTAAAACTCGACTGCGCCGCTATGATTTACAGGATGGTTACATGGGGGAGGGGTGACCTTACCTGATGGCTCGCATCCGATCTGCCTCTGCTTTTGCCTGCTTCCAAGGACGCACGCGGCCGTTGACAAGGTCAGCGTAGCCGCGGGCGATGGAGAGCTGGACAGCCCTATGAGCTTCGTAGTGGTTGTCAATTACCGAGCCAGAAGTGTTTTGCAAGTATGGAACTTGCTTTTCAATTGGCACGCAGAGCCCCTCCTGTAATGCTTGCCCATTCAATTTATATCGATAATAGCGTGTGGGCACCTTGCGGGATTGGGGCAAGGCGACAGACCGTAGGGAAAACCTAGACTCCCGGTCGGCAGATCCGTGCATCTATGTTCACAATCGAATCATTTTGGCGGCGGTTTTGTTGTGCAATAAAAGACACTTGAGCCATAGCAGGTACTTCCAAGCGCTGTTCACCGGATGATAACGACCGTCTGCAGAAACGGCCCATTGGACAGCTTTGTTCGTTGGGTTGCGTATGTGTCTCACGGTATGATTAAAAGCACGTCATGCCAGATCGGTGTTAATAAAAGGCCAGAAATGACGGCATCAAATGCAATCGCGGCATAGGGGATGCTGATGAGCGAATCGAACTACTTGGAGAGGTTGGAGAAAACGTCCATCTCGGAGCTTAGTTTTGATGATGTACGGCTGAAGCGTTCAATTCAGAAAGCTGGCTTCTGCTACTTGCCCGATCTTTTGTCTCTTGCCGATAAAGAAATAGACGCTCGTTTTGATAGCAGATATGCCGATTCAATCATAAGGATGCGAAAGAAATACCGTGCGGCCCCCGACGACTTCGCGGCCTCCATGCTTCAGCCCAAGATGGTCGAGAATACGACGAACGTGAAAGTCCTGCCGAAAAGCCAATCTCCTCGCGAGTCAAATACCGAGACAGCGTCCTCGATAGAGCAATATGAATACGACTTGAGCCATTTTCCGCTCACACGCTCGCATGGGTTGTTTTCGGCAAAGTTGGAGGAATTTGAAGAAAGAGCTCGGGGTGCCTTTGACGACCTTGACTCAAGGTCTGAAAACGTCATGGTTTATCAGACGTTTGAGGAATTCTCGGCAGACCTTGATGAGCTCAGCACTGCTTTTGAAGAACTCATAAAACGTTACCCGACAAAACCTCGCATTGTTCTGATGCTGATTGATAGGTGTTTGCCGAACGCTTTTATGGTTTATGTTGCTGACAAGGCGCGCAGGGTTTTCAACGATCATAACTTATGGGGCAATTTCTTCGCGAGTCTTGGCATTTTCGACAGTAACGTACAGGGGCTTGTAAAGCATATTTTTATGAAACATGTTGAAGAGCGTGGAATGCCTTTGTACGGCCGTGATGAGGAAGTTAATTACTACTACTACACCACACTCCTCCACGGAGGCTTATCGGAAGATTCTTGGTCAAACCTGTGGGAGAAATTACTTCCGCTTGCGAAAGAAGTTTCTAAAGGCAGTTTAGGTTTTGGCGGAGAGATGGACGGGCGCTCCGTTCTTAGGGAGCTAAAGAATCCTGAGAGTCGGTATGCTCCCGAAAAGGCAGTCCTTAACATTCTTGAGAAAGCGCCCGATTCAACCATTGCTCCATTATTTGAGGCGTCCATGCGCGTGGCGGCGCAAATTGTTGACACGAATAGGGCTGGAAGCCGCTACACGATGCTATCTAGTTTCGGTCTGCCTGAAGCTGCAATGCAGGCCCTTCGTGACAATCAAGAGCGTGTGCAGCCCTTAGCGACCGGAGGAAGGGCTGCTGCTGAGACGCAAGAGCGGAGAAGTGGCACCCACCGATTAATCTATCTTCCGATTGCCAGTTTGCAGCTGGATTTATCTGAGGGTGTTGTGACCATGCGCTGGCCGCGCCAACAGTTCCCGCTGCATTTTGCTGGTGACAAGATTGACTATTATGTTGACGGCGAGCTAAAGGCAAGCTCTGAATTCGATATGAGTGTCGGAAAATGCATTTTGAATGCCGTCAGTATTGCCGTTAACCCTCGGGCTCGTTACGACGTGGAATTGAAGCTCATGCAGAAAGATGAGCGAGCGGGTGACTACATCGAGCTTAGCTCTTTGAGCCAGTCGTTCAGTAGGAACAAGCCCGGTTGTTTTGAATTTATAAAGGACGCTAAGGGCTTCTATCGCTTGCGTGGCAAGAACGAGCGGTTAACGAAAAAGCGTCGTATCGCATACATTGTTAAAGACGGATACAAGATCGTTCCCGGGCAAGGCATGAAAGCCGTTTCGGAGTATGAGGCTTCTGGCGATTGGAACGATAACCAGATTTATATCTACGACGTTGAGCCCGGTTCGGCAGGTTCGGTTGTTGACGAGCTTACGGGCGAGGAAGTTGCCGTTTGGCAAGAACGTTATGTCGCAAAGGTTGATAAGCATCGCATTATCGGAGAAACGAGCGACGGCGTTGACTTGTATGGGTGCGTTCCGAACGAACTCAATACCAGCGACGGCCTGCCCTCTGTGAGCATTGAAGCGCTTGATGGCGCGAGCGCCCTAAAAGACTTGGACATCATGTGCTGCTGCGATGGCGAGCTGGTGTCGATGCCTCGTTGCGCCTTATATGAGGACGATACTGAAAATTCAGGTATTGCAAGAATAGAACTCAATCTCTCAAAAACGAGTCTATTCAGTTGGCATATTGAAGAATGCGTCCTAGAGGCGAGGCAGAAATCTGCCGGTGGTAAGGTTGTTTTCCGCTACCGATTCGCAGTGGTACCCATACAAGAATTTAGGCCTCTGTCCATCAGCATTGATCACGGGCGTGCTGTAGCTGAATATGGTTTCCAGGCGTGCCTTCCCATTGATGTTGTGCGTATTCGTGAAGAGGCTGATATGGCAGGCGAATGCGACAGTCCCGATTCTCTCAATGCGTGGGAGCGGTATGAAGCGAAGGCTCTCCTGAAGGATGAGTTCTTGCGCGTTCGCATCCGATCGAAAGGGAGTGGCAAAGAAACTGATGCCAAGCTGGCCCTTGCTGCAATAGATGTTGACATACCAGATAGACTAGCGAATCTATCCGAAGAGCGTCCAATCTGTTTGGCGGATGCGCTAGAGCTCGGTCCTAGCGCGGCAAACTTTAAGATTGTCTCCTATGGTTGGAGGTATAACAGGGCCGTGCTGGCGTTACTCGGTTCAAGACCCCTTTTCTTCAAGGCACTCAAGCAGCCTGGCGAATACGGATTCAATCTTTTTAGGCATGCAAGTCTCTTACAACAAGCTGATAATAAGGCGCCCATCCGCCTTCCCTTGAAGCTGTCCCTGTGGTATGGCGATGACGTGTCAACGGGAGAACTGAAGCCGGCCTGGACTGATGTTCAAATGCTTGACTGCGCTGAAGGGCTCGGCATTAACGGCTGGAAGTTATTGCCGGCCGATTCTCTTGGGTATGTCCTTCGGTTCGAAGGCAAGCCCTTATGCGACATTCATTTCAGGTTTTTTGGACTTTCCAAGTATAAGGAAAGAGGCGAAAAGCCGATTGCTACGGCCTTTGCGGAAAAGGGCTCTGCGGAGGTCGCCCTTCCATCAAGCGTGGTGAGGCAGCTGGGCAACAAGAGAGAGGTCGCAGTTGAAATGTCACCGAGCGACTTCTTTGGAGACCCTCGGCGAGAATACGCGACCAGTATCATTCTTAAATAGCGGGAGCAAATAATGACGGATGTAAAAGAATTCAACCCCATTGAGACTGCGCGCAAAGTGGAGGACTCTTATCGTGAATACATTGCCACTACTATTCACTTTGATGACGCGGATTTGCAGAAGCAGCTTGAGACGATTCTCTGCGAGCCGGGATATCTTGCAAAGGGACCGTTTCTTGAGGCGGCGCCTCCGTACCGCAAGGATAAAACTGTGGCCGACCTGGTGGACGAGGGGCTTCTCTGCAAGGGCATGATGAGTTTAGGCGGCGGAGAGGCACGTAATTTTGACCCCTATCGCCCCTTATATGTGCATCAAGTTAAGGCTATTGAAAAGAGCGTTGCCGGGTGTAATTACGCCGTCGTTACGGGCACGGGTTCGGGTAAAACTGAGTGCTTCTTGCTTCCGATTCTGAATGACATCCTCTCAGAATTTGAAAAGAGTGGGCGATCCGCTGGCGTCCGTGCCATGATTCTTTACCCGATGAACGCCCTTGCAAACGATCAGCTTAAACGATTGCGCCAGTTGCTGAAGGGGACCGATATTACCTTCGGGCGTTATACCGGCGACACTGAGGAGAAAGAGTCCGTGGCTCTCCGTAAGTGGAAAGACGAAAACCCGGATCAAACTAGACTGCCAAATGAAATCATCTCTCGCGAGAAAATACGTGAGAACCCACCCAACATTTTGCTTACAAACTACTCTATGCTTGAGTATCTCCTTCTACGTCCGGAGGATGCGCCGCTGTTCGAAGGGGCATTTGGTGCAAACTGGCGGCATATCGCCATCGATGAGGCGCACGTTTATTCGGGCGCGCTTGGCACCGAAATCGCATATTTGCTGCGTCGAGTAAAGGCTCGTATCGAATCGGAAACGGGGGAGCTGCCCAAGCTTCATTGTTACGCAACTTCCGCAACAATCGGCTCGGAAGAAGATATGCCGAAGGTGGCTAAATTTGCTCGGGATCTTTTTGGCGAGCCTTTCTCGGGTGATCCCGCAGATCTCGATGTCATCACGAGTGAGAAAGATCAGCCCCAAGATGCTCTTGATGAAAAGCCTTGGGGCACGCTTTCTCTAGACACTTGGGCGGAACTTCGCAGGGAACTTTCCGATCCTGAAAACGTAAACGTAGAAGACATTCGCAGCACACTCGCATCTGGTGGAGCTCCTGAAGAGGTTGTAGCGAGACTAGACGGCGAGTCCCCCCTAATGGGACTAGGAAAGATCCTTCTGGGTGAATCGTCTGCGGCAAAACTGGTGAGACGCTGCGAGCGTCTTTTCGACCTCACTGATCTTGACACCATTGAGGAGCTTGAGATCGAAGGGCTCACGGGAGATAAGAGAGGTGTGGAAATCCTCACTGCCATGGTTGAGGTGCTTTCCTCTGCGCAGCGCTCCAAGGATGTCCCCATTCTTACGAGTCGCTACCATTCCTTCTTGCGTGCTCCTGAGGGCATCTATTTAAATCTGCATACACGTAAGCTGACTCCTCACAAAACGATTGCGGAGCATTATGACGATGTAAACGATACTCCTGTATATGAGGTGTCGGTCTGTCGCCACTGTGGGCAGGCATACATCCTTGGTGAGGAGAGCTCCGATCCCGAGGTGAAGACTGCGTGGCTTAGTCCTCGACATGAAGGAACGGATTCCGACGACGAATTTCTTCCGAGGGTCTATTACCGTCTTCTCTCTGACGAATCGGAGAGAGATCCCGATGAGAAGATCCAATGGCTGTGCCCGATATGCGGGTCTTTGTATCATGAAGCCGAGGGTGGTGCTCATCGTTTCGAGCATGAGATTGTCGCCCGCATCCCAATTGCGCTCAACCAAAACGAGAAAAAACAAGCAGATGAGGCAGAAGCGCGTTGTCGCCATTGTGGATATCAGTCCGTTGTGGCAATTCAGCCTATGCGCGTTTCGCCTGAAGCTGCGGGCAGTGTCGTTTGCTACGACTTAGTCAGGGATATTCCTCCTTTTGATGAGGAGGCTGACGAGGATGATTTGTTTGCAGACCTCGATGAAGAACGCAGGGCCGGAAGTGTTATTTGCTTCTCGGACAAGCGCCAGGACGCGGCTTTCTTCGCGCCCGCATTGGACAGAACTTATGGAAACATCACACGTCGTCAGCTGATAAGAGAAGCGGTGGAGGCTCTGTCTCGCGACGGTGAAGGCTGTAAGCCGAGCTCAGTTATTGATTGGATAACAAGTGTTGCAGAGAGGCGATATCCGGGGGTCTTGGGTTCCAACAAGAGGGGCCAGGCGACGGCCTGGGTTCTCGATGAGCTTGCGGCCGAGGATTCGCGGAACAGCCTTGAAGGCCTTGGCGTTGTAAGGATCGAGCCTACTGAATTTAACAAGGGGTTTTCCCATCCTGGGGCGAAAAAGCTTGTCGCAAGGCAAGTGGATATACTTAATGCCGATGGGGCCACCTGGCTTTCATGCGAAGACTACATTTTGTTTGCAAGGACCTGTCTTGAACTGCTCCGAGAGAAAAACGTTATCGAGGTTCCTGAAGGGGTCCCTGAACTAAGAAACAATCATGAGAAGCGCGGCAACCTTGTCGTGCTTGAGAGCGACAGCTCTGCGTCAAAGGATATTGTTCAGTTTGCGGGAGATGCGGTACGTGGTACAGAAAATAAGCGCAGCGCCTTTATTCGCAAGTACGTCAAAAGGGTCCACGGTATCGAGCTGACCCGTGAGGACGTTCGCCCGATTCTGCAAAGTCTATTCCAGTTTATGGGGGAGTATCTAAGTTGCAAGCTATTTAGGGGCGAAGGATATCTGATCGATTCGCGTGAACACTTTAGGCTTGGCAGAGATATTTGGACTATGTATCCGCATTCCAACGATGATATTGTCTATCGTTGTGATGCGTGCGGATGTGAGACTCACCTGGATACGCATGGTGTTTGCATGACAACGAAATGCAACGGCACGATGGTGAAAATGAGCTTCGCAGAGGCAAGAGGCAAAGACCGCTACTATAAAACGGTATATCAAGATGAGGCGCTTCCTCTCAAAATCGAAGAGCATACGGCGCAGCTGTCTTCTAAAAAGGCCAGGGAAATACAGAGCGATTTTATTAAGGGCGACGTTAATGTTTTGAGTTGCACAACGACATTTGAGCTGGGTGTAGACGTCGGTGATTTGAGGGCAATCTTTATGAGAAATGTTCCGCCCAGCACTGCAAACTACACACAGCGTGCTGGACGCGTTGGACGCCGCGCTGGCAAGCCTGGATATGCCATCACATTTGCTCGCTTGCGGCCCCATGATGTCGCGTACTTTGAGGACCCAGCCAAGATAATTGGCGGCAACACGAGAGTGCCAATGTGTTATCTGAATAACGATGCCATTGCGATACGGCATGTTTTCGCTGTCGCTATGTCTGAGTTCTTTCGCTACGCGAGCCGGAGCCTGGGCAAAGACTACTCTCATGGATACAACGACTTTATGGATCTTTCTAAATCGGAGCCGGAAGGCCTCGAAGATCTTCGCCGCTTCCTTGCATCGCGGCCAAAGAGTGTCTATGAACAGCTCGTCCGCGTTGTTCCGCAAGGCATGCCTGTGGCGGAAGAAGTTGGCGTAAACGAGTGGGGGTGGATAGCAAAGCTCGTTGGGCCAATCGATTCGGCTGAGAATGGAGGCGGTGGCAGGCTTCTCCTGGCACATAGCCTTAAGCATGCTGATTTTGAGCGTGTTCAGGATGGTATTGAGCTGAATATGGGCGTCAACGACATTCTCGCATCCAAGCTTTTAAAGTCTAGGGATGCGCTCAAGAAGGAGAGAACTATCGCAATTCTTGCCGAGAACGGAGTATTGCCTAAGTACGGGTTTCCGACTGATCTCGTAGAGCTCCATCTTCTTGATATTGAGAATTCTGTAGGTGAGAACAGGCTCGAGCTTTCTAGGGGTATGCGTCAAGCCATTAGGGAATATGCACCGGGGGCGGAAATCGTTGCCGGCAAGACGCTTTGGAAGTCCGTCGGACTCAGAAAGCCGAAAGGGCAAGAGTTGCGAAAGCGCAGGTATGGAAAGTGCCCAAATTGCGAAACATTTGTGTGGCCCATTGAAAACTACAGTGATAAAGGCGAGTGCCCCGTTTGCCATACCGAGTTTGCTCTCGAAAAGAATATGCTCATACCTTCCTATGGTTTTGTCGGCACAGAAAACAAAAAAGGCATCGGGATTAGAAGGCCGAGGCCAAAGGGGTATGCATCGGTGCACTTTAGCCAGCACTGGCCTAACGAGACTGCGACCGGAGAGTTTTGTTTTCCTGGCGGTGCGGTGAAAGTAAAATATGCCGAGAACGGGCAACTTTGTGTGCTCAATAGCCCTGCTAAGGGCTTCCAAGTCTGCTCTTACTGCAATCGCGCTGCTGTTGGTGGAGAGAAGATTCAACATGCCTACTGGTGCGAGAAGAGCGGCGCTGCTCCAAAGATTAATAGGTTCAGCGCACTGGGTACGGCATTTGTGAGCGACGTTCTCGAGCTCGTATTTGATTTTGATGCGGCGACGGTTTGCTGCGATGGCGACTGGGAAGCTGTGATGTGGGCGCTGGTTACCGCTGCGGCTAAAATCCTTGAGGTTCCCGAGACCGAACTCGGAGGGACTACATACAAAAATGATGCAGGCAGCTTCTCAATACTCATCTATGATGACGTGCCTGGAGGAGCCGGTCATGTGCGCCAGCTCAGCAAAGAGGTGGCGGAACTAATTGAAGAGGCATATAAGGTCGTAGACGGTCATTGCGGATGCGGTGAAGAAACTTGCTGCTACGGTTGTATTGCAAATTATTACAACCAAGCTGTGCAGGCGAATCTTTCTCGAGGCGCTGCAAAGCGAATTTTGGGGACTCTTCTTGCTGTATCGCCTTCCGTTTGTTCTGTCGGCAATGCCGATGAGGATAAAGAACTCGATTGCGAGCCGGATGCCTCGGACTCGGTTGCTGGGTTTGAGCTATATGCCTCTGATGATGGCGCAAACAACAAGGCGCTATCGTTGGCCGAAGCGATGAAACTGTCAATCCAATCTGGTTCTACGGATGAATGGGCCGAGCTGGTTTGTGAGATGGCGAGCTACGATCCGCATTTGCGTTGGGAGACTCCGGACAAAGACGTGGATCTATCTAATGCTAGCGGCGACAGCGCTTACGCCACGTTTGTTTGGCGTAAGTCCAAGGTCATTCTTCTTGATGAAGAAGCGGCGAGCGATTTCAAAGATGTATTTGGGCCTGCTTGGCGCAACATTTCGGGTTGGAGCCTGTTTGTCGTTGGCGATTGCTCCGCCGAAGATGTGATGAGCGAGATTTATAAAGAGGCATAACTGTGGCTGCAAGAATGATACCGAGCCTTGGCCCGGCTGACTACGACGATCGGAGCCGTGAAGGGGAGATTTATTACGCGTTGAGTAAGCTTCCCGATGATTTTACGGTTATCCATTCATACAAGATGTTGGATATTGTGAATGGAAACGCGATCGAGCAGAGAGAAGCCGATTTTATCGTGTTTAATCGCAAGCTCGGCATTCTTGTTATCGAGGCGAAAGCGGGGAGAATTCGCTGCGAAAACGGTGAGTGGTTGTACGGTAGCGGCGTGTCAATGAGAAGGCACGGGGGTCCTTACCGGCAGGCGGATAGTATCAAATGGAAGCTCATTAATCGATTTGAAGATGTAGGGTTGAGAGAACTGTGCAATAGGTGCAAGGTTGCTCACGCGGTTTGGCTTCCGTCTTTGGGCGCCCACGAGCTCGGTTTTATCGACTACTCTCCTGAGGCTTCTCGCGATATTACTTTGTGCAAGACGGACCTTGGGGATCCAACTCAACAAATAGTTCGCATCATGAGCATGGATGTCGGAGGAAGGGAGACGAGGCTTTCCAATGATGAGGCTAAAGAGGTCTTGCATAAAGTGCTCCTGCCGGAGTTCGATATCGTCCCGACGAATTCGGTGGACTATCGATATAACGACTTCGTGTTCGCAAGGCTGCTGGACTCGCAAGCTCGCGTGTTGAATTTCATAAAGGATCAGAAGACAGCGGTAATTAACGGGGCGGCAGGAACTGGCAAAACTCTCATTGCAATTGAGAGAGCTAGGCAGGCCGCCTGTACGGGCAGGGTTCTCTTTTTGTGCTTTAACTCGCTTTTGAAGGAAGAGATTACTAGAAGGTGCGACGATGTCCCGGAAATTGACGTCTATACAATTCCGGGCTACGCCTGCAAGGTCTGCAATTCTCTCGAGCCAAACTACGCCAGCCTGACCGAAGAACTCATGGAGCACCCTGACTCGTTTCCCTATCAGCACATCGTAATAGACGAAGGCCAAGACTTTGGCCTCAAACTCATTGAAGATGCGATGGTGCTCGAAACCTTGCGTTCTATCGTGGACTCGAGGCCGGAAAGCACGATGTACCTCTTCTACGACAAAAGGCAGTTTGTCCAAGGCTCAACTATGCCCAGCTTCCTTATGGATGCCGATTGCAAGCTAACGCTTTATGTAAACTGCCGGAATACGGAGGCTATCGAGAGGTCTTCCTTGAGTGCTCTTGGTGAGGCGCATGGTTTTAGAATGCAGGTTATGGCTAGGCTCGGAAAACCTCCATTGCTTATGATTGATTGTGACGCCGCCGCGCAAGAGGCATTTGTGGATAAGCACATTGATCTACTCAAGAACGCTGGTATTAATGACATTGTGGTTATCACATGCAAGACACTGGAAAACTCTAAGCTGTCGAGTTGTTTCACTGGCGATCTGAGCTTAAAGAGATGGAAAGGTCAGAAGGTTCCCGTCCATACGGTGAGGAAGTTCAAGGGGATGGAGGCTGCTGCGGTAATTATGATTGATGTTGATCAAGCCTTATGGGAACAGCCGTCCATGAGCTACATGCCTGAGCCTGGAACTCTGTTTTATACGGCTGCTTCGAGGGCACGGCATGAGCTTAGAATTGTTTGCGACATGAATGGGGATGACTGCAACCATGCGCTCGTGGCGATGGGTGAAAAAGCGAATAGGCGCCCCGCCAAGAAGCTCGCAAATGTTCTGGGAGCAGTATTGGTTGGATAGGGCGCCGGCGCGCCCCACCGCCCTTTGTGGATCCGAGATTGTTTCCTAGGAGCTTCGCTGCTGCTTTCGTTGCTATTCATGTCATGTGTGGGCGCCAGCCTATATCACCGGGATATACCGCGACAAATACTCCTTGAGTGTGGGGTCGCACACATAGAGATACGTTCCCAGCATGCCACGCGTCATGAGGACATAGTAGGCGTTGACGATAATCTTCCGTAGCTCATCTTCGCTCGCCTTTTTCTTTGCGACAGCATCTTTGAAGTTCGCTTTGTTAACGCAGACGGCTCCTTTATCGGTGTCGTAGTAAATGTCTGGCCCCAGAATGACGAATCCGTAATTGAGGTCGTAGCCCTGCACCGTGTGGATGCATCCAACCTCGTTGACGGCGTTGGCAGAATTAACCCAATCCTTTTGGGTTGAGTTCCAGCGTTTGAGGATACCCTCGATGACGATGTCGAAAGCGTTTTTGTGTTTCTTCGTTTCCCACTTCCACGCAAAGCCTGCCGTCATGCGGGATAGACCAACTTCTTCTTCCTTGGCTTGCTGCAGGGAACAGAAATCCTCAAATCGGTCGACGATTCCAAACTGGTATCTGGGGATATCGCTGTCCGGATCCCCGGCTCGCGAATCGTAAGGCTCCGATGAAAAGAGTTCGTTGAACTTCATGCCGGTATGCATAAACGCCTTGTTGTTGAGTAAGTCATAGACAAAATCGAGGTATTCGTCACCACCGCGTACGCGCATTTGTGTGCTTAGGCTGAACTCTTCAGTTTCAATGCCCGCTTCTTCGAGCTGATTGAGTCGCTGCTCAAGGCCGTCTCGATTGAGTCCGGATGCGCGAACCTGCTGTTTGGGGTCGTAGAACAGGTACGCCTTGTCACAGCATTTGAATATCCAGTCAACCTGGTTGCTCGTATGCGGAAGGCCGAGGCGATCGCAGGTGTTGTAAAAAGCCCCAATGCCGGCGCCCATGCTTAGATAATTACCCAGTCGATGTGCTTCGTCGACAAGTAGGATGTCATAACGATCATTTTTGGTTACGTCACTGGGGCTCAAGATATCGCCAGGCTTTAGCCCTGGAAGGAAGTGCGTGAGTTTCCTGAGGGTCTTCTTCAGAGAATCCATCGGGGTGACAAAACCGACTCGCAGGCCGGAAAGGTTGGGCTCATTTTTGATTTTGAACATGAGACTGATGGCGAGGATTGTTTTACCTGTTCCCGGTGCGCCATTCACGACGGTTATACGTTCTCTTTTTGAGCCGCCATGTTTTGCGTCTTCATGCTCCTGTTCGAGACGTTTAAAAATCGTCTCGATCGTTTCGTATTGGTCGGGCGTAAGCGTCTTGAAAGGTGAGAACTTGAACAGATCGGAGTTCTCGAGCTCTTCAATCGGATGAATCGCGTAGTTTTCTTCGCGAAGCTTTGTCCAGAGGTCTCGGAACTTCTGGCGATATTGAGGCCGCTCAAAATAATCGAATTGGGCATAGCCGTTGTTGGCATTGGTGACCTGGTATTTTTCGTCAGCACAGAACAGCTCAATAAGTCGATTCTCGAACTCGAACGTTGCGGATTGGTTGAAGGTGGGATTGTCGATCAGAAGGGTCCGGTCGAAGTCCTTGTCCACGTTTGCAGCGTGTTGTTTCATACGGCGCTGGTAGTTGGTTGTTTGACCGATGTATGCCGTCTTGTTTCTGCTGTTGGTAAGAATGTAAAGGACGGGCCAACTCTCGTCATGATGGGCTCCAGGCTTTGGCGTGCCAAAGTCCTGAAGCGATTCGCTTGTCTCAAAGGGTTGGGGCAGGGGAAGCGTGTATTGCCGAAGGGCGAACTCATTACTCACGGTGGCCCGCCTTTCTGTATTCGACAGATGATGCGTTGATGGGGTAGCGTTCGCCATTGCGCTTGAGTTTGGACGAAAGCGCCGCTGGCAGGTCGATTTCATTTAAATCTGCGAAACGCAGAAGGAAAAGGAGCGTGTCGGCGACTTCGTCTTCGATGACTTGGCGCTGCTCGGTGTCTTCGAACATTTCTGCAATGCGCTCGTCGCTCATAAAACGAAAGAGCTGAAGGAGCTCGGAGGACTCAGTCGCCATGCCGATGGCAAGTTCTTTTGGCGTGTGATATTTGCGCCAGCCTCGATCGTCGCAAAAATCCCTGACTTGTTCCGTCATGGCATCGAGCTTATCCATCGTCGCAACCTCCCAGATGTTCATTAGTTTATTATGACCGTATCTGGGGTTTATTGCACATCATTTGGAGCGTACGGTTTGTTCGGTCGCGATTGTCCGGCAGGAGGTTTCACCATGAAGATCGACGTTGATGTAGATCAGCTGCGCGAGAGTCTGCTCGATCGCGCGGGGAGTGCAGCAGGCGTGGGCTTTCCGGCTGCCATGCTCGACGTAGTGGATATCGAGGATGAGTCGCCCCAAGAGCTCCTAGCCCGAGCCGAACGCGAAGGCTTCGACCTCCGAGATCTTGCCGTCGACGATGACTAGGAATGTGACAAGGATAGCTAATTTGGGACGGTAGTCTGCACCCCGCAGCTGCGCGAAAATGCATGATAAGCCGTCCCAATGGAGTCTAATGAGCTCGCGACCGTTCTATTTTGACTGCACGCTGGCTAAGTGAGTAGGCTTTATTGGTAATCCTGAGCACACGACTAATTTGCTTCAATAAACCCGCAGGTCACAGACTTGTGCTTTGGTGACGTGGTCGGCGATTCGGCAAAAGTCTACTCACTTAGTTTTGAGAGGCGCTAATTGTCCGCAACGAGACCCCAGCCGGGGCGATTGATGCTCAAATGTAGCCAATTCGGGATGGCTGTCCCTTGCCGCTACGATGCCAGCGTGGCGATGACGGCTTCGTCGCCGGCGTATATGAGGGTGTTGCCGTCGGGGATGATGGTTTGGCCGTCGCGCTTGAGCATCACGACGATAAAGGGGTGCTTGCCTTGCGGCACGTCGCGTAGACGCTGGCCGGCCAGGCGACCGTGGGGCGTCACGGTGACCTCGCGCAGTGTAACCTCGGCACGTTCTTCAAACGTTGGCGCGGCCATCACCAGCAGGTCACCTTCCTCGATGACGGTATCGCCGTTGGGCAGCACCGGGTGCGCGCCGTCGCGCAGCACCAGGGCTACGAGCATGTCCGTGGCACTGCCGATGTCCGCGAGCGAGCGCCCGGCAAACGGATGCCCCGCGCCAACCTTGAGCTTAACAAACGACATGCCGTCCTCGTCGCGGTAGTCGTTAAACGTACGGCGCACGTCGCCGGCCGCATCGATCATGTCGAGCTTTTTCGCCACCGCCGGCAGCAGCGAGCCCTGCACCACAATGCTCGCCACGGCAATCACAAACACCAGGTCAAACAGGTCATGCCCGCCGGGAACACCGGCCACCACGGCAAAGAGGCTAAAGACGACCGAAGCCGCGCCGCGCAGGCCCGCTCAGCTTACGAGCGCAACCTGGCGAGGGCGCGTCTTAAAGGGCGCCAGCAGCAGGCCGACGGCGATGGGGCGGCTCACGAAGAGCATAAACGCCATGAGTGCCAGGCCCGGTAGCAGCATTTGCGGCAGGCGGGCGGGCGTCACGAGTAGGCCGAGCAAGAAGAAGATCGTCATCTCTGCCATCTCGGTGAGGGTGTCAAAGAAGTGCGCCATATCGACCTTGCCGGTGATGTCGCTGGCGCCCAGCACAATGCCGGCTAGATACACGGCCAAAAAGCCGTTGCCGCCCAGATAGCTCGGCAGCGCGTAGGCGACGATCGCCACGGCGAACAAAAAGATGGTCTGCGCGCCCTCGGCCGTTGCGTGCGCGCGCTCAATCAGGCGGCCCGATGCCCAGCCGATGACAAGGCCCAGGCCCACGCCCAGGATGATCTGCTTGGCGAGCAGCACGGGGATGTTAATGTCGCCGCCGGCCGCAAGGGTTGCGAGCACGGCGGTGAGCATGTAGGCGACAGGGTCGTTGGAGCCCGATTCGACCTCGAGCAGCGAGTCGGTGCCGTCCCTCAGCGAAAGGTTGTGCTCGCGCAGCACGCTAAAGACACTCGCCGCATCGGTCGACGCCACGACCGAGCCTAGCAGCAGGCCACCGATCCAGTCGAAGCCTAGCGCGAAGTGTGCAAAGGCGCCCGTGATGCCGGCGGTAATGACGACGCCGAGCGTGCTCAGCAGCACCGCGGGCACGGCGACAGGTTTGGCGCGGTCGATATTGGTGTTAAAGCCGCCGTAGAACATGATGAACAGCAGCGCCGTGCTGCAGACGGTTTCGGTGAGCGCGTAGTCGCTAAAGTCGATGTGCGCCGGACCGTTGACGCCCAGCAGCATGCCCAGCGCGATAAAGATGAGCAGGGTGGGGAAGGGGAGCTTTTTGCCGACGGGTTTGATGGTCAGGCACAAAATGATGACGAGGCCGATAAAGAGAAGGATCTGGTTCATGGATAGTGTCCGCTCCTGGGAGGTTGGCGTGGCACGGTCAGTTGTCTGCGGTTATTTGTACCCAAAGATGGTGGGTTTATGGGAACGGATTGCGGGCGTGCGCATTTTCGACACGAGGCTGCGGCGTGTGCGACGTTGGTCGGGGAGCAGCTGCCGGCGGTGCACCGTGAACTGCGCGCGCGGGCGTGCGGCTGCTAACGACCGTTGGCGACGCGTGGCCCTTCCCAGCTTTATTGCAACGGAGTACAATGGGTAACGTTTAAGTTCAACTTGAAGTTTTAGTTGTGGCTCCGGGCTTCGGCCGTAATGCAGGGAAAGGCGTTCCATGGCGATCTATGTGACATCCGATGCTCACGGGCACGTGCGCGCGCTGGACGAGGCCCTTTCCAAGATCTCGCTAACGTCCGACGACACGCTGTACGTGTTGGGTGACATGATCGATCGCGGTCCCGATCCGGTCGGCGTCATCAACTTGGTGCGATCGCTGCCCAACGCTCGCGTGCTTAAGGGCAACCACGAGCAGATTATGCTCGACGCGATCATCGGCCAGGACCCGCTTGATGCTGAGACCTGGGATATCAACGGCGGTTGGACCACGCGCCAGCAGCTCAACGAAATGGAGTTTGAGGCATACGAGGAGTTGGTACGCTGGGCTGCCGCCCTGCCGCTCTATGCGGTGGCAGAGACTGCCGAGCGTCCGTATCTGCTGGTGCACGCCGGTATTCAGACCGAGGCGGCGCGTGCGTTTTTGCTTGAGCACGGTGTCGATTGCGGTGACGGCAGGGGAGCGGTCGATGCCGATAGCGAGTTGCTGCAGCAAATGCTCGCCGTGCAGTCGTCCGATGACTTGCTGTGGATTCGCCATGGCTACTGGGATGCCCCGACGGGGCTGCTATCTGCCGAGGGCAAGGGTCCGGTCGTGGTGAGCGGCCACACGCCAACGGTGTCGCTGGGGCGCTATTGCGAGGTTGGCGGCCTGGCGGGACTCGATGAGGAGTCGGGCCGCGGACAGATTGTGCGCCTGGGCGGCGAGGATACCGCCGGCGTTCCCGACCGCATCGACATCGACTGTGCCGCCGCCACCGGCTCCGAGTTCGGCCGCGTAGGCATTCTGCGCCTAGACGACGGGGCGGAGTTCTATGCAAACATTCTCCCTGGCGAGTAATCGGTGCAAAGGGTAGCTAATTTGGGACGGGGCTTTTTTGACTACTTTTGCCCTTCTGCCCATCAAATGATTTTTCTGGGGCGGGGATTACATAATCATTTGGCTGCCCGCTGGCTAAGTGAGTAGACTATTTTGGAAATGCTGAGCACCCAACATGTTTGCTTCAACAAAACCGCAGGTCACAGACTTGTACTTTGTCGGTGTGGTCGGGGATTCGGTAAAAGTCTACTCACTTAGTTTTGCGTGATGCATATTGTCCGCAACAAGACCCCAGCCCGGGTAATTCCATCGCAAATTCCGGTGGCCGAGGCAGCTAATTAGACACCGTACGGGTTGCGGGCTCGTTCTATGCGCTGGCGAATGTGGGCGTACTCGACAATCAACAGCACCAGCAGTAGGGCCATGATAGCCAGGTAGCTCACGGCGGCACCCATTAGCCCCAGTAGGTTGATGAGGACCATCGGCACCACCACGCTCACGGCAAAGCAAATGAGGTAGATCTTGGTGACATCGCCGGCGTGGCGCAGCACTGTGATAATGGCGTAGATAAAATCGATGGCTGCGGTGATGCCGCCGGCGACGACCATCAGCAGCGCCAATGTGCGGTAGCGCTCAAAGTTGAGGCCGTACATAAAGCTCATAAGGGGAATGCCGGGGCCTGCCATAAACGCGGCGCATGCGCCAGTGAAACCCAAGATCAGCGCCATGACGGCGACAATAATTAAGTCAAAGCGGCGACGCTTGCGCGGGTTAGCCCAAATGCTCGACAAACGCAAGAGCTGCGGTTTATAGATAAAACCAATGCTCAGCAAAATGGCCTGCGCCGGAAAGAACAGGGCATTAAAATACAGCTGATATTTGTAGGCCAGCGTGCCTTCCATCACAAACTTGGGCATGCTCTCGATAAGGTTGAACAAAAAGAGCGCGCCAAAGAGCGGGGCGCACTGCGCAAAAAGGCGGCCGACTTCGCGTATGCTCACGCGACGCGATTTTTCGGTTTCGAGCAGGGCGAGCGGGGCGGTGACCAGCACGAGTGAGGCAATGGCGGCGACGCCCATGGCCATGGCCGCGATGGGCATGCTGCGCGTAAGGAACAGCGCCACGCTAAAGACCGCGATGACGCCGGCGGAACGCAGCGTTTGGCTCATGCCGGCCAAATAGAGCTTGTCGGCCTGCTGCAGGCGGCCCTCGTACACGTCGGCGATGCCGTCGATCACCTTATACAGGTAGACGCCCAGGCCGATCGTCGCCATCTGCGCGTCATAGCCGCGGGCGCTGCTGTACATGAGGCCGCAGCCTAGGGCGAGAGCTCCGCAAAGCCAGCGGTTGAGCTGGTAGGAGGCAAAGGACGTCTTCTCGTCGATGTCCGAGACCTGAAAATTGCGTACGCCGTAGTTGCACGCGATCATGATGAGCGTGCCGGTGACAAAGGCGATGGAGAACTTGCCGGCTTCTTCGGCGCCCACGAGTTGCGTGGACACGATAGTGAGCAGCGGAAACGCCATGCCCCACACAGCGGTGCCGAGGGTGTTCCAAAGGTAGTCGCGGCGGGTGGCGTGCTCCTCGTATTCGGCTTCTTGCGTGGAGAAGCCGCCGCCGTAGACGGCGCCGAGCAGGCGGTTCCACCAGGCGTTGACCATACGGCGGACGGGACCGGGCTCGCGATCGCGCTCGCGCCGACGACGCGTGGCTTGGCCGCTATTTGGACCGCCGGCGTTGCGCTGACTCAGCTCCTGGATACGCGCGAGCTCCTCGGCGGTGTGCGATGCGGGGAACAGGCCGTTCTCGATGCGGCCGCCCTGTCCGTGCGCCCCGCCCGATACAGCGGGGTTGGCGATACCGTTGCGGCGGGCGATGGCGCGGCGGATGCTATCGAGGGGCGAGATGCTCAAAGCGGGTCCTTTCTATTGCTGCGTTCTAGTATAGACGCGACGGTGTCACTCATGTTTTTGAACGGATTGTTCAATATTTTCGGGGGGCGGCAGTAAATTGTCGGTGAGCGTGCGGTATCCTGTTGAAGTTATGTGATACCACGATGCCGCCCGCGCGGCACCAAGGAGCTTCTACCTATGGACGTCGCCGCATTCTTGCTGGCTCTTGTGCCGATCATTTGGCTTGTCGTGATGCTGCTGTGCTTTAAATGGCCAGCTTGGAAAGCCGCCATCGGATCGTTTGTCCTTTCGTGCGTGCTTGCCTTCGCATGGTGGCACCTGCCGGCAGCGCAGATCGCGACCGCCTCGCTCGAAGGCTTTTTGATGGCCCTGTGGCCCATCGTTTTGGTAATCATCGCCGCGGTGTTCACATATAACCTGTGCGTTCGCACGGGCGCCATGGACGTGATCGGCAGCATGATCACCTCCATCAGCAGCGATCGCCGCCTGCTGGCGCTGCTTGTGGCCTGGTGCTTTGGTGGCTTTATGGAGGGCATGGCCGGTTTTGGCACCGCCGTCGCTATTCCCGCCGGCATGCTCGCGGGCCTGGGCTTTGAGGCCGTGCCCGCCGTGCTCATCTGTCTGCTGGCCAACGGCGTGCCCACGCCCTACGGCTCCATTGGCATTCCCACGGTGTCCGTTGCCGGTCTGGTGGGCCTGGACCCGCTACATTTGGCGACCGTTCAGATGGTGCAGTTGGCGCCTTTCTTTGCGATGATGCCTCTGTTTATCGTGCTGGTTGCGGGTCGTGTCGCCGATGACCAGGGTAATGTTGCGGGCGTTGCCGAGCGCCTGAACGGCGTGGCGGGCATCGCCGTGCTCTCCGGCGTGTCCTTTGCCGGTGCGGCGCTTGTCGTTGCTATGTTTGTGGGTCCCGAGCTTGCCGTCGTCGTCGGTTCCATCGTTTCGCTCGCGCTGACAGCTGCGCTTGCCATGCGTGCCGAGAAGTCGGGGCATCTGGACGCACGCTTCCACATGAATATCGAGGCCGGCGAGCAGCTCACCGCTAAGTCGGCGCTTTCGGCTTGGTCGTGCTTCATCCTGATCTTTGTGCTGCTGTTGGGAACGTCTAACCTGGTGCCTGCCGTGCATGCTGCGCTCGCACCGTTTGCGAGCCAGGTGCAGGTGTATTGCGGCGAGAACCCCGGCACGCTCACGTTTTCGTGGATCAACACGCCGGGCGTCTGGATTTTCCTGGCGGCGTTTGTCGGCGGCGCCATTCAGGGTGCTTCGCCGCGCATGATGGGCAAGGTACTGGCCGCGACCGTCAAGCAGATGATGCCGACGGTCATTACCATGCTTTCGGTTCTGGGCTGTGCCAAGGTTATGGGCTATGCGGGCATGATCTCTTCGATCAGCGCGTTTTGCATTGCGGTCGCCGGTGGCCTGTACCCGATTCTGGCTCCGTGGATCGGCGCGGTCGGTGCGTTCGTGACCGGTTCGGGCACGTCTTCTGGCATGCTGTTTGGTCCCATCCAGAGCCAGGCTGCCACCGCGCTGGGCGTGAGCGACTACTGGATGGTCGCGCTGAACGCGCTTGGCGTCGCCGCCGGCAAGATGATCTCGCCGCAGACGCTCGCTATTGGTCTTGCCGCCGTGCACGTGCGCGGCAAGGATGCCGAGCTCCTGGGCGCCGTCCTGCCCTACGCCGCCGGCATGCTGGTCCTCATGAGCGCCATCGCCATGCTCGGCCAAGGCCTGCCGCTATAGTTGGCACTTTGGGAACGTCCCTAAGTGCCGGCATCCGGGGACACTCCTTGAATGTTGCCTGTTCAAGAGTGTCCCCAACGACTCGTCGTTTGAGAACGTCCCCAATGACTACCCAATGACTAGGCCGCTTGCCTGGGATTTTTGACCGTTGGGCGGGCTTGCCGCCCTTGCCGCAAAAAACGTTTTTGCATATCGGGTACAACGAACTTTACGTGAGTAAAGTGCGCGCCGCGCCCGCGTGACGCGCTTTTAAAGGAGGCCCCATGCCTGGTGTTACCCCTGCAGAAGTTCTGTCCAACTTTGGTATTACGCTGGTCGAAGATCCCGCCGAGAATCAGCCGCGTCTGCTGGTCGATCTACCTGCTGCGGAGCTCGTCGAGCACGCCATCCGCCGTGAAGAGGGCCGCATGGCATCCAACGGCGCGCTGGTAATCGAGACGGGGGAACGCACCGGCCGTTCTCCCAACGACCGCTTTATCGTTGACACCCCCGATGTTCACGACAAGATCGCCTGGGGCGCCGTCAACCGCCCGCTTTCGATTGAGAGCTACGAGGCCATCAAGGCCGGCATCGTCGACTATCTCAACGAGCGCGATGTGTTCGTCACCCGCGGCATGGCGGGTGCCGACCGCAACCACACGCGTCGCCTGCTCGTTGCCTGCGAGCGCGCGAGCCAGGCGCTCTTCATTAAGCAGATGCTCGCCCGTCCGCTCGCTCGCGAAATTGCGCGCACCGGCGAGCCGGACTTTTGCGTGCTCGCGGCACCCGGGTACCAGTGCGACCCTGCCATCAAGGGCCTCAACTCCAGCGCCGCCGTGGTCATCAACTTCCAGGAACGCGTGATTCTGGTTGCCGGCACCGGCTACTCCGGCGAGATTAAAAAGTCCATCTTCAGCGTCATGAATTACCTGCTGCCCGTCGAGGACGATGTGCTGCCCATGCATTGCTCGGCCAGCATGGATCCCGTCACGCACGAGACCGCCGTGTTCTTTGGCCTGTCCGGCACCGGCAAGACCACGCTTTCGGCCAATCCCACGCGCCTGCTGATCGGCGACGACGAGCACGGTTGGTCCGACATGGGCATCTTCAACATCGAGGGCGGCTGCTACGCCAAGTGCGAGGGCTTGGACGAGTTTCACGAGCCCGAGATCTTCAATGCCGTTCGCTTTGGCGCGATCTGCGAAAACGTGGTGCTTGACGAGAACCGCAAGCCCAACTACGATGACGTCTCGATCACGCACAACACGCGCGTTGCCTATCCCGTCGAGCATATCCCCAACGCGTGGACCAAGGGCATGGGCACCACCCCGAGCGTCGTGCTGTTTTTGACCTGCGATGCCTTTGGCGTGCTGCCGCCTATCTCGCGCCTGACGGCCGATGCCGCCATGTATCACTTTGTGACAGGCTTCACCGCAAAGATCCCCGGTACCGAGGTCGGCGTCACCGAGCCCACGCCTACGTTCTCCTCGCTGTTCGGAGAGCCGTTTATGCCGCTCGATCCCATGGTCTACGCCAAGATGCTCGGCGAGCGTATCGCCGACGGTCGCACCCGCGTCTATCTGCTCAACACCGGCTGGATTGGCGGCGGTTATGGCGTGGGCCATCGCATCGAGCTTGCCTACACGCGCGCCCTGGTCGCACGCGCCCTCGACGGTACCATCGAGGACAGCGAGTTCTTGCACGACGATATCTTTAATGTCGACATTCCCACCACGTGCCACGGTGTGCCGGACGGCATCCTGGTGCCGCGCCAGTACTGGCAGAGCACAGCGCGCTACGACGAGGCCGCGCACAACCTGGCGGTGATGTTCGAGGAGAACTTCGAGAAGAAGTACTCGCACCTGCCCGAGTCCGTCAAGGCCGCCGGCCCGCACGCTCAGGTGTCCGCCGAGGCCCGTCATCGCGGCCGCGGCCTGCTGGGACTCCGCCACTAGCGTCGCCTCGAGTCCATATCCACCACAAAGAGGCAGGCGCCTTTGTGGTGGTTTTGCTCGTGTGGATGACTCGGGTTACAATGCGCCTGACATATCGTCCCCTTCTCCGGATGGGGACAGCGTAAGCGCTCTTGTGACGGCACCGTAGGACTTTGAAGGTGGCCGCTGTGAGGGCG
The DNA here is from genome assembly GCF_052118785.1 of Collinsella sp. LCP21S3_A9. NCBI lineage: Bacteria > Bacillati > Actinomycetota > Coriobacteriia > Coriobacteriales > Coriobacteriaceae > Collinsella > Collinsella sp. LCP21S3_A9. Next base: position 150,937 of record NZ_JBQKGN010000002.1, read on the forward strand.
CTTTTTGTTTAGGCGCTCGCGTTGGCGCGAATTGCGAAGGGAGAGCGTATGAAGGGCTTTGTTGCCGAGGATTCATTTTGGGAGCTATTTCCACAGGCGGCGGTCGGCGTCGTGGTCGTAAAGGGCATGAAGCCCGCGGCTACGATTCCTCAAGAGGACGTGGACGCGATTGCGGCGCTGCTCGATCGCGCCAATATCGATGCGGAGCGCCACCTGACAAGCGATACCATCAGCGAGAACGCGCCGGTCAAGGCTTGGCGCGAGGCCTATCGCCTGTTCAAGACTAAAAAGGGCGCCCGCTGCTCGATCGAGAACTTGCTCAAGCGCGTGCTCAAGGGCAAACCGGTCGGTCATATCACACCGGCGGTGGATATTTACAACACGGTGTCGCTGACCTACGCGCTGCCCGTGGGAGGCGAGGATTTGCACGCGATTGAGGGAGACCTTCGCTTGAAGGTGACCGACGGTGGCGATGCGTTCCTGCCGCTTGGCGAGGAGGCGGATGACCCGACGCTGCCCGGCGAGCTCGCCTACATCGATGATGCGGGCGCCGTGTGCCGCTGCTGGAACTGGCGCGACGGCGTTCGAACGGCCCTGTCCGACGATTCTGCCGATGCGTTCCTGGCGATTGAGTGTGTTGAGCCCGAGCGAATGGGGGACTGTCAGGCCGCGATCGATCGCTTAGCCGAGCTGCTTGAGCGCTATCTGGGAGCGACGGTTGTCGTCAAGACGCTTGTGACCCGCGATAACCCGCGCGTGGAACTCTAGCTCGGGCCAAACCACCACACAAACCACCACAAAGGTGCTATCCCCTTTGTGGTGGTTTTTATGTTGATGGGTTAACAAATAGGGCGTTCGGGGCTTGCGATCGCTGGGTACGGCTAAGATGTTTACCCGTTAGCATCATGTAAGCGAAAGGCGGTCGTCTCCCATGCAGCAGAACGACGAGACACGTTTTGAGGATTTTGTCGGACTGATTAGCGGGCTCTACAAGGAGATCCAGCGCATTAAGGCATCTGAGGGCGCAAGGCTGGGCCTTAAGGGTTCCGATATCATGTGCCTGTACTATCTTGAGCGCAGCAAGGACGGCCTGACTGGTGCCGACCTCGCCCGCATGGCAGGCGTGACCCGCGCTGCCGTCTCGCGCACGCTGGCGCATCTGGAAGAGGGCGGCTACGTCGAGGTCGACGATTCGGGCGATGCCGCCGTTAAGTATCGCGCCCCGGTTCGCCTGACCACGTTGGGCGGCGAGAGCATGAATGAGGCCGATCGCATTATTCGCGAGGTGCTCGACGCCACCGGCAAGGCCATGGGCGTGGAGCAGCGCGAGCAGATGTACGCGTCGCTGCGTACGATTCTCGACACCCTGCGCGAGCTGTAGGGCCGCCTAGGCATTTGCTTCCCATTAACAACTGCATCGTCCCGTTTGAGCGCGTATACCGTGCCGGGGCATTGCTGTCAAAATTCCCTGCGCGGGACCTGTGCAAGAAAGGATTCGCTATGTCCGTCCGCATTATTACCGATTCCGCAAGCGATATGTCGCCGGCGGAGCACCCGGCACTGGCTGTTCTGCCGCTGTCCGTCACCTTTGGCACCGATGTTTACATGGATGGCGTCGACATCGATCACCAGCGCTTTTACGAGATGCTCGTGGAGCGCGATGAGCTGCCCAAGACCGGTCAGGTCAACCCGTACGCGTTTTCGCAGGCTATCGCCGAGGTTCGTGAAGCCGGCGATGAGGCCGTGATTATTACCGTGGGCGCTAAGCTTTCCGGCACCAATCAGAGTGCGCGCACCGCTCTTGCCGAGGCCCCGGGCGGCGATGTGTTCGTGGTAGACAGCAACAACGTCACCCTGGGCGAGCGCGTGCTGGTCGAGTATGCCCTGCGCTTGGTGGACGAGGGCCGTAGCGCGGCCCAGATCGCGGCGGCGGTCGAGGCCGTGCGCGACCGCGTGGTGGTTATCGGCCTGCTCGAGACGCTGGAGTACCTGGTGCGCGGCGGTCGCCTGTCTGCTGCGGCCGGCGCCGTGGGTACGCTGCTCAACGTAAAGCCCGTGGTGGCTGCCGAGGATGGTCTGATCGTGCAGCTGGGCAAGGCGCGCGGTTCCAAGAACGGTCGCAACCTGCTGAACCAAAAGGTCGAAAAGGCGGGCGGCGTCGACTTTTCCATGCCGCTGGCGCTCGGCTATACGGGCCTTTCGGATGCGGTGCTCAAGAAGTATATCGAGGACAGCGCCGCGCTGTGGGCTGGCCACACCGAGGGCGAGCTGCCCGTTCACACCATCGGCGCCACCATCGGCACCCATGTAGGCCCCGGTGCCGTAGCCGTAGCCTTCTTCCAGCCTGCCAACTAACCGACCTGCCAAAAAGGGACAGGTTTATTTTGGCAGGTTTTATCTGGGCAAACGCTACCTGCCATGCCATGTGATCCCTCGGCGATGACGGGGTTGCGGACCATCGGCCGCACGGAGGCCGCAAATGATCCGCAACCCTGCCGTCCCCGAGGGATCATTTGATTTATGCTGTTGCGGGCGGAAAGGAGCATCGATGGCGTCTGAGGGCTTTTTTGAGCGGGTGTACGAGGTAGTCGAGCAGATCCCTGAGGGGATGGTTGCCACGTACGGCCAGGTGGCGCTGCTCGCCGGCCGTCCACGAAGTGCGCGGTACGTGGGGTATGCCCTGCATAGCAATCCGCGCCCCGGCGAGATTCCCTGTCACCGCGTGGTGTTTGCCGATGGTCGCATTTGCGAGGGCTTTGCCTTTGGCGGTCCCGACGCTCAGCGCGAGCTCCTGCTGGGGGAGGGCGTGGTGTTTGCCGATCCCATGCACGTCGACTTGGCTGCCTGTCGTTGGCCGGCTGGGTTATAGCGACTCGTTCGCGCTAAAACCACTACAAAGGTGCCTGTCCCCTTTGCGGTGGAACGCTGGCTCCATTGATGTTTCCCCAGATAAAACCTGCCAAAATAAACCTGTCCCTAATTGGCAGGTTTAACGGGGTTAACTTATGCAGAAGGTGTGGCGGCGCGGTTTGATACTGCAAAGTAAACAACGGTGTGATTGTTAGTCCCGCTTACAGCAACTGATCTTGGTAAATCCCTGCGGCGCTTCTTCGCCTGCGGGGATTCTTGGGCTGTCGCTTCCCAGATATGCTTCTACATGCCGCGCGAACGCTTGCCACGACCACTCGTCTTTATCGGCCTCAAGCCGATCGGGAGAAATCGCGTTGAACAGGCACGTTGGAATCTCGTGCTCGTGCAGATTCTTAGCGATACACGGTGTGCAGCCCTTCTCGTGGTTGACAGGGTTAAATGGGCATTTCCGGTCGTTGCAGGTACAAAACGCAACTGAGCTCATGGGACTCCTTCCGGTCGGTCGGGTCTGCCGTAAAAGCTGCCGCATGTTAAACAATAGGGTGTCATTGCTTAACAGGATATAGCCTCAAGGTGCTTGCGACTTAGGGGTTCTGCCAAGCGGCTGAATATCTCGGCGACCGACCTCTGAAGAAAACAAAACCGCCGCAACGAGGATTGTGCCAATCGCGGCGGTTTAGTTTGAGTGTTGTTTATTGCTCTCGACTAGTACACCATGCCCATGGCGTCTCGAACCTCTGCCAGCGTCTGCTCGGCAATCTCGTTGGCGCGACGGTTGCCCTCGTGCAGGACGTCCTTCACATAGTCCAGGTCGTTCTCGTAGCGCTGGCGACGCTCGCGGATCGGTGCGAAGTACCCGTTGACGGCCTCGGTCACGTACTTCTTGAGTTGGCCAGAGCCGCCCATGCCAATCTCCTCGGCAATCTCGACCTCGGAACGGCCGGTGCAGATGGCGGCGGTCGAAAGCAGGCCGGACACGCCGGGGCGGTTCTCGGGATCGAACGTAATCATGCGCTCGGAGTCGGTCTGGCTCTTCTTGATGCGCTTGGCCGTCTCCTCGGCGGTCATCGAGATATTGATGGCGTTGCCGTAGCTCTTGCTCATCTTGCGGCCGTCCAGGCCGGGCAGCAGCGGGGTCTCGGACAGCAGCGCGTCGACCTCGGGGAACACCTTGCCGTAGCGGTTGTTAAAGCGGCGGGCGATGGTACGGGTGAGCTCGATGTGCGGCAGCTGGTCGCGACCGACGGGCACAACGTTACCCTTGCAGAACAGGATGTCGCAGGCCTGGTGTACCGGATAGGTGAGCAGAAGGCCGGTGAGCTCGTGGCCCGAGGCCTCCATCTCGGCCTTGACGGTGGGGTTGCGCGCCAGCTCGGCCTCGGAGACCAGCGACAGGAACGGCAGCATGAGCTGGTTGGCGGCGGGCACGGCGGAGTGCGTGTAGATCATGGTCTTGTCGGGGTCGATACCGCAGGCAAGGTAGTCCATGACCATGTTATACACGTTGTCCTGGATGTGCTCGGTGGTGTCGCGGTCGGTGATGACCTGGTAGTCGGCAATGAGCACGTTGGTCTTGGCGCCCATATTCTGCAACTCCACGCGGCCCTTGAGGGTGCCAAAGTAGTGGCCTAGGTGCAGACGGCCGGTGGGGCGGTCGCCGGAAAGCATGGTGAACTTCTCGGGCGTCTTGGCCAGGCCCTCGCGAATGGCGTTGCTCTTTTGCAGCGCGACTTCGTAGCTGTTCTCGTTTGGCATGATTGCTCCTAACGTATGTTCATGGGTCAAGATGATAACGCGTTTATTGAGAGGGGCGGGCGAAAGTGGGCAAGGGGGTGGTAAGGCGAGACGTGCGTGGCGGTCGAGGCGCGGTCACGAGTGGCCGACAGCAAGCAGAGCGACCTTCTGCAGCAAACCTTAATGCCTGTGGTGGCGCTCTTCCTTACGCTCCTCGGCCGCTTGCTCCTCCTGCTTAAAGGCGGGGTCGTCGGGGGTTATCAGCTCGTCTTCGTGCGTGCGCTTGTTGTAATGGTGGCGTAGCACGGGCTCAAACAGGTGCAGGTGCTTGGCGAAGGCTGCCGAGCCAATGCCAAGGACGGTAAAGATGAGCACGCGCATGGGGACTTCGACCTGGTTGATGGCGGCCGCACCGGCCGAAAGCAGGACACACCAGGCATAGATAAGCAGCACAGCCTGCTTTTGGTTATAGCCCTCTTGAATGAGGCGGTGGTGGATGTGGCCTTTGTCGGCCTGCCCAATGCTAATGTGGGCGCGCTTGCGGCGCACGATGGCGCTAAACGTGTCGATGATGGGTACACCGGCAACGATGAGCGGAATGATAAGCGAGGTGAGCGCGGCGGTGCGGCTCACATTAAGCAGCGAAATGGAGCCAAGCGCAAAGCCCAGCAGCAGCGACCCCGAGTCGCCCAGAAAGATGCTCGCGGGGTTGAAGTTGTAGCGCAAGAAGGCCAGGCAGGCGCCAAACAACGCGATGGAGAGCGCGGCGGCATCGATGCGGCCCGAGAGAACGGCCATCGAGAACATCGTGAACGATGCGATGCCGCAGATGCCCGTGGCCAGGCCGTCAAGGCCGTCGATGAGGTTGATGATATTGGTGAACGCCACCAGGTAGACCACGGTGATGGGGTAGGCGAGCCAGCCGAGCATAATCTCGCCGGGGGCAAGCGGGTTGAGGATGACGCCGATGCGCAGGCCGCCGATGCAGGCGATGAGCGCGGCGAGGACCTGGCCGGCGAGCTTTTGCTTGGGCTTAAGCTGGAAGACGTCGTCGATCGCGCCGGTCGCAAAAATGACGGTAAAAGAAAGCGCCAGCATGGGGTAGCTAATGTGCAGGCGCGGATGCGGGACCAAGACGGGCGGCCAGCCCAGATGCCAGGTGCCCATAATCTGAACGATGCAGGCAACGACCAGGCCCAAAAAGACCGCCGTACCTCCCAAGCGCGGGATGGGCTTGGTGTTGATACGGCGTTTTGAAGGATAGTCAACGGCGTCGAGCTTGATTGCCAGACGTTTAACCAGGGGCACCGTGAGGAAGGTCGTGATATATGCCGCGGCTGCCACGCAAAGGAACGGTATGTAGCTCGTGGATGAAGCCATGTATCAAAAACCGCCAAGCGTCGAAGGAAAAGGTCAAAGGATGCCATGCCGCAAAGGGTATAGCTGACCCATGATACTCGACCAAAGGGGGTGCGGGGAATCGCGCCAATCGATAATCACGTGCTTACCAGATATTGGGATGTTGGCGGGGGTTCTGCCGAGTGCCGTTGGGTGTCATACGGGATCTGCGATGGCTATTTTTGGCAAAAACGGCAAAAGAAAACCACCCCCCACGTTACGAAAATGAACCCACCTAAAACAGGTGGGTGCCCTCATCGACCGTTCCAGCGTCCTTAACAACGAAGGATACCTGTACTACGTACGACTGTGTGGGCTCCCTAAATAAACGCGACGGTTCACCCAGTTGCTCCGCGGGGGGCGGAATACCTATATCATAAAGCGGCACTTTATCGATTCCAGTCTTGACATTACAAAAATCGTGTCGGACGATTACGGCGCCTTGGGCTCGAGCCGTCTGCGCGGTTGGTCCTTTTGCGTTTGAGCTGCTGAATCGTTGTTTTGGAGCATGTTTTTATGCCGACGTCGTTGACCGAACTTTTTTCGCCTGCCTGCCATTTGTGTCCGCGCCGTTGCGGTGCGGCGCGCGATGAGGGTGCGCGCGGCGTATGCGGTGCTAACGACACGCTCAAGGTGGCCCGCGCGGCGCTTCATATGTGGGAGGAGCCGCCTATCTCGGGCGAGGCCGGTTCGGGCACGATTTTCTTTAGCGGCTGCTCGCTCAAATGCGTCTATTGCCAGAACCACGAGATCTCGACGGGCAATTTTGGGCTTGAGATTATGCCCGAGCGCCTGGTCGAGATTATGTTGGAGCTGCAGGACCAGGGTGCAAACAATATTAACTTGGTGACGGCGACGCACTACGCGCACCTGCTGCCGGCTGCGATTGCCGCGGCACGGGCGCGCGGGCTGGTTGTTCCAATCGTCTACAACACGAGCGGTTATGAGCGCGCGAGTGCCGTGGCGGCGCTCGGCGATCTGGTCGATGTGTGGCTAACCGACTTTAAATATGCCGATGCGGGGCTTGCGCAGTCGCTCTCTCATATTCGGGACTACCCCCGTGTGGCCGTGTCGGGTTTGGCGCAAATGGCGCGCGAGATTGAGCGTCGTGGGGGAGAGCTGGTGGACGAGGACGGGCTCATGAAGCGCGGCATGATCGTGCGTCACCTGGTGTTGCCGGGGCATGCGGACGATTCGTGTCGCGTGCTAGACCTGGTGTGGCAGACGGTGGGTGATGTGCCGATCTCGGTCATGAACCAGTACACGCCCAATGCGCTCATGCGCGAGCAGGGCGGCGACTTGGCGCGAGCCGTGACGCGCGAGGAGTACGAGCGGGTGCTCGACCATGCCGACGACCTGGGCTTTACGACGATGTTCTGGCAAGAGGGCGGAGCGGTAGACGAGAGCTTTACCCCAGCCTTCGACACCACCGGCGTCCTCACCAGCGCAAAGTAGCTCTTTTGAGCAGTCTTTTTGGGACGGGGCTATTTTAGCTGCCCCTGCCGTTAATCGTCCAAATCGTTTTCGCTATCTGCCTGGGTAGCTAAAATAGCCCCGTCCCAAAAAGACTGCTCCCGGTGGGGGTCGAGCTACCATCCGAAAAGTAGTCAAAAAAGCCCCGTCCCAAAAAGACTGGGTATTGGGCGTTGACAGCTGGCGAGCCGTAGGTAAAATATCAACTTGTCCTGGGGACGTAGCTCAGTTGGGAGAGCGCTGCCGTCGCATGGCAGAGGCCGAGGGTTCGACTCCCTTCGTCTCCACCCTTGGATTTGATAAGCCGTCGACATTGTGTCGGCGGCTTTTTTTAAAAAGAAAGGGCTGCACCATGGCCGAGCTTGAGTCCCAACCATTGTCCGACGAGGAGCGCGCCGAGTTGGAAGAGCTCCGCGCTGAGAAGGCCCGCCGCGAGGCCCAGGAAGAGGCCCGGCGCGAGCGTGAGGAGCTGGCCGCCCTGCGTGCCGAGCATGCGAAGGCCGAGGAGGCTGCCGCGAGCGCCGCATCCGAGCGCAAGCCCGCGCCCGCGCCCAGGCCCGCTGCTGCGAAGCCTGCGCCTGCCGCGCCCAAGCCTCAGCCTAAAAAAGCCGCTCGTCCCAAGCCCGCCGAGTCCAAGCCGAGCCGTGACGAGATGACGTTTGCCCAGCGCATGGTCACTTCCAAGGAGCCCACGGCCGAGGGCGAGATCCCCGGTATGGCCCCGGCTCAAAAGATCATCATCGCGCTCGCCTTGGTCGCGTTTGTCGTCTTTATGGGCTACACGATCATGACCAGCATGGGCCTGCTCTAACCGATTTGCATCGGGCATCATGTCCGCATGCTCTGCTCTCGTCCAACCCTCAACCTCTGCACAACGCATCCGAAAGGTCGCCCCATGGCTTTGACCGACATCTCGCATCCCACCGACATTGCAATGCTCACCGATCTGTACGAGCTCACTATGGCCCAGGGCCTGTGGGAGAGCGGCAAGGCCAATGAGCAGGGCTGTTTTACGGCGTTTTACCGTGACCATCCGTTTGGCAGCGCCTATGCCGTCATGTGCGGCACCGCCGAGCTGCCCGAGCTGGTCGAGAACCTGCGCTTTACGCCCGAGGACATCGACTACCTCGCATCGCTCCAGGCCCCGGCCGGCGGCGCGATGTTCAAGCCTGAATTCCTCGACTACCTGCGCGATTTTCGTGCGCATGTAAACATCGACGCCGTCCCCGAGGGCGAGCTTGTGTTTCCGCGCGAGCCCATGGTGCGCGTCACCGGCCCTGCGCTGGAGTGCCAGCTGCTCGAGACGGCGCTGCTCAACATTGTCGGCTTCCAGACGCTTGTCGCCACCAAGACGGCGCGCGTGGTGTTGGCGGCGGACGGCCGTCCCGTGGCCGAGTTTGGCCTGCGCCGCGCCCAGGGTCCCGATGGCGGTCTGGCCGTCGCGCGCGCGAGCTACGTTGCCGGCTGTTCCTCTACGTCCAATGTGCTCGCCGGTCGCCGCTACGGTATTCCCGTCTTTGGCACGCATGCGCACAGCTGGGTGATGAGCTTCGATTCCGAGCTCGAGGCCTTCCGTGCCTTTGCCAAGTCGAGCCCCAAGAACTGCACGCTGCTTATCGACACCTACGACGTGCGCGAGGGCTGCGAGCATGCCATTACGGTTGCCAAGGAGATGGAGGCGGTGGGCGAGCGTCTGTCGGCCATTCGCATCGACTCCGGCGACCTCGCCAAGCTGTCCAAGTATGTCCGCGGCCGTTTTGATGCCGAAGGCTTGCCCTATGTGGGGATCTCGGTTTCCAACGATCTGGATGAATACACGATTCAGTCGCTGCTTGACCAGGGTGCGCCCATCGACAGCTTTGGCGTGGGCACTAAGCTCGCGACCTGCTACGACCAACCGGCACTGGGCGGCGTGTACAAGCTTTCCGCCCGCCGTGCGAGCGAGGCGGACCCGTGGACGCCGGTGGTCAAGCTCTCCGAGCAGCCCTACAAGCGCACGATTCCGGGCGTGCAGCGCGTGCGCCGCTATTACGACGGCTTTGGCGGCCCGGTCTGCGACATGATCTATGACGAGGACCATCTGGCGGGGGAGGGCGCCGCGCGCGGCAATACCCTCGTGGCCGTGAACGATGCCGCCCTGGTGACCGACGTGTCCGAGCTTGAGTATCGCGAGCTGCTGGCGCCGATCGTGCGCGACGGCAGCGCTGTTGCCCCGCGCGAGAGCATCGAGGCCGCACGCGAGCGTTGCGCTTGGGCGCTGGACCATCTGGATCCGGTCTACAAGCGCTTCCTGTACCCGCAGACCTATGTGGTGGGCATGGAGCAGGGCCTGGCGCAGGTGCGTGACGAGCTCGTGCGCAAGAATATGGCCGCGGCTTCTGCCTTCCCCTGGGCTCGCTAATTATCTTGGGTGTAGGGTGGAATTACGTTCCCTCGGCCGTCAGCTCGCCCGAACCCTCAACAGTTGATTGGTTTGACGTATGACGACTTCTTATAAAACGATGGTGGTAAAGATCGGTTCGTCCACGGTGGTGGGCGCCGATGGCAAGGTCAACCGCGCCTTTATCGGCGGGCTCGCCGATCAGGCTGCTGCCCTGCGCAAGCTCGGCTGGCGTCTGGTCGTGGTGAGTTCGGGCGCCATTGCCTGTGGCTATCCCGTGCTGGGCTTTGACCGCAAACCGGTCGGTGACCTGCCGAGCCTGCAGGCCTGCGCCTCGGCCGGTCAGTGCATCATCTCGTCGGCCTACGACGAGGAGTTCCATGCGCGCGACCTGCTTACCTCGCTCGTGCTGCTCACGCGTCACGACACGGCCCGTCGCACGTCCTATCTGCACGCGCGCGACGCGCTGCTGCGTCTGGTGGAACTGGGCGTGGTGCCGGTCGTCAACGAGAACGACACCGTTACCGTCGACGAAATCAAGTTTGGCGACAACGACACGCTGGCGGCGCTTGTGGGCTGTCTGGTTTCTGCCGACCTGTGCGTGACGCTCTCGGACATCGATGGCCTCTATACCGCCAATCCGCACGAGGACCCCACGGCCGAGTTCGTCCCGGTCGTGCATAAGATCGATGCCAAGATTATCGCCTCGGCGGGCGATTCTTCCACATCGGTTGGCACAGGCGGCATGATTACCAAGATCCGCGCGAGCCGCATCCTGATGACGGCGGGCATTCAGAGCGTGATTTGCTCGGGCGAGGAGCCCGATGCGCTCGTGCGCCTTGCCCGCGGCGAGAGCGTGGGCACGCTGTTCGATCCGCCGGCGGAGCGCCTGGACATTGCGCCCCGCAAGCTGTGGATTGCACTGGGCGACAAGGCGCATGGCTCGGTGACGGTCGATGACGGCGCCGCGAAGGCGCTGGTCAGCCGCGGTTCTTCCCTGCTTGCGGTGGGTATTCGCGAGGTCGATGGCACGTTTGCCGAGGGCGATGTGCTTGACGTGTGCGACCCGAGCGGCATGGTTGTCGCCCGCGGTATCGCCGAGGCCGATTCGGACGTGCTGGAGCTTGCAGCCGGACGCCGCCAGGACCAGATTGCCGGCAACCGCTTGCTGGCAGACTTGGCCGAGAAGCCCGCGATCCACCGAGACAACTTGATCGTCTTTGCTTAGGCCTCGACGCCGGGCGCCTTCGATCTGCAATGCACGCGGGGCGAAATTACCAGGGTAACTTTGCCCCGCCGCGCTCATGTCCGATCTGGGTGCCATGAAAACGGCCCATCTACTACGTTTAATGGGATATCGGTGACCATACCGAGAAATGCAAAAAGAAAACCGCAGGTAGAACGCCTGCGGTTTTCTTTATTTATGGCATCTGGTTGGGCCATGCGGGTGAAACGTAGTAGATGGGCCGCTTTTGTGACGAAGGGCGTCATCCGGCGCTCGGGAATTCGGCACTTGGGGACGTTTCTTATGTGCCGGCCGGCGGGGACACTCCTTTGCTAGAAGATCTGGCGCAGGTCTCCGCGGTTGAGGGCTTCGTCGAAGAGGTGCTTGAATACCACACTGCCGTGCAGGCCGTCGTGCTCGAACTCGTTGGTCACCCAGGCATGTGAGTTGCCCACGCGGCTGAGCGTGTCGAGCTGCAGGCCCGAATCCACGTACATGTCGTCGAAATACACCGCGGCTTGGAGCGGCACCTCGTTGCAGGCCAGGCGCTGCGGATCGTAGATCTTGTCCCAGCTGGTGTCTTCCATCAGCAGGTCCATGGCGGGCTTGAAGGGCTTGAGCTCGGGCATCTGCTCAAACATCCACGGGAACATAGCCTCGCCGGTAAACATGAGTGGGCGCGCGAGGGTGTCGAACTCGGCACGATGGGCCTTTTCCTCGGCGGCTGCCCAGCCAATGGGCATCGTGTCGCCATCGGCGTAGATGAACTCCTGTAGCGTCCAGTACAGCGGATTCGTGCGCGTGTTGGTGCGCTCGAAGGCGCGCATCAAAAAGCTGTCGGATACCGAGGAGCCGCAGTTCAGCGTACCGTCGCCATTAACAAACGCGTGATCGATAGTCCAGTGCATGCGCTCAAAGCTCGGCTTCATGCCAAAGTCGCTGCCCATGAGCTGCAGGCGCTCGACCGTCATCGGCGAGCCGTCGGGCAGCGCGGGCTTTTGCTCCTCGAGGGCATCTGCCAGGGCCGCCACGCGCTCGACGTCGGCGGGGTAGCGGTCGTAATACTGCTGAGTCTTGGCCGCCATACGCGGGAAGGTGTGCGCGTAGACCTCGCTGGCGCTCGCCGGTACGTGCGGAATGCCGCCGCAGGTAAAGCTCGCCGCCACGCCCTCGGGGAAGAGCGACAGATAGCTCAACGTCAAAAAGCCGCCGTAGCTCTGGCCGAGTGTGACCCAGGGCTTGCCGCCAAAGCCCACCAGGCGCAGGTACTCAAAGTCGCGCACGATGGAGCTGGCGAGGTGGCGCTTGAGAAAATCCGCCTGCGAGCGGGCCGCATCGGAGCCTGCCGCCTCGGCGCGCTCGCCCAGTGCGGCAATCGTGCGCCCGTCTACACAGCTGCTGCGCCCGGTACCGCGCTGGTCGGGCAGGACGACGCGGAAGTGCTTGACGGCCTCCTCAATCCAGCCGTCGCTTGTGGGCGATAGCGGACGCGGGCTCTCGCCGCCGGGGCCGCCCTGCAAAAAGAGGAGGAGTGGCAGGTCGTCGTTGATACGGTCGGGAGCGCAAACCACGCGGTAGAAAAGCTTGATGCTCTCGGGTGCGCCGGCAATGGGCGCCGGCATGGCGCCGCGGCGCATGGTGCTGCCGAAGGCCAAAAGCATTGGCTCCAGGCCGCGCCAATCCAAGGGGACGTCGATGCTGTGGTCCTCGACATAGAGGCCGGGGACGTGGTACGAAGTGATGAGGGCCATGCGGTACTTCCGTTCGTTGCGGTGTTTCGGGTTGACCAATTCTACCGCCATGCGCGAGGGCATGCACAAATCGGCTACCATGGTTGGCAAACTACTAAGAGAAAGGGCCGCCCATGTCGGTCGATATAGCCACGTATGTCCACGATCTTGCCGTTGCCGCCAAGGCAGCGTCGGCCTCGCTTGCCACGGCGAGCGACGAGCAACGCCAGGAGGCCGTGCGCGCCATGGCCGCGGCGCTGCGCGATGGCGTCGATTCCATCGTCGCCGCCAACGAGCTCGATATGTCCGCTGCGCGCGATGCGGGGACCTCGGCGGGGCTCCTCGACCGTCTGCTGCTGACGCCCGAGCGCGTCGAGGGCATGGCCGCCGGCCTGGAGAAGCTCGCTGAGCTGCCCGATCCCGTCGGCCGCGTGCTCGACCACCGCGTACTTGCAAGTGGTGTGGACCTCACCCGCGTGAGCGTGCCGCTGGGCCTGGTCGCCATGGTCTATGAGGCGCGCCCCAACGTGACGGCCGATGCCGCGGGCATCTGCATCCGCACCGGCAACGCCTGCATTCTGCGCGGCGGTTCGCTGGCCTATCACTCGTGCGCCATGATTGCCGAACTGCTGGCCGATGCGCTCGAGGCCAAGGGTTTCCCGCGCGAGGCTATCTCGATGATCGAGTCCACCGATCGCGAGGCCACCGGCGAGCTCATGAAGCTTCGCGGCATCGTCGACGTGCTTATTCCGCGTGGTGGCGCGGGCCTGATCCAGCGCTGCGTGCGCGAGTCGCTCGTGCCGGTGATCGAGACGGGCACGGGAAACTGCCACATCTACGTGCATGAGTCGGCCGACTTTGACAAGGCGCTCAACATTATCGTTAATGCCAAGACCCAGCGCGTGGGCGTGTGCAACGCCGCCGAGTCGCTGCTTGTGGACCGCGCCGTGGCAGATTCGTTTTTGCCGGCGGTCGTGGCCGTGCTGCACGACCACGGCGTGCTGATTCACGGCGACGAGGCCGCGTGTGCCGCATGCGCCGCCGCCGGTCTTGCCGAGGGCGACGACTACGTGGCCGCGACCGAGGAGGACTGGGGCCGCGAGTACCTGGCGCTCGAGATGAGCGTGAAGGTCGTGGCGAACGAGGACGAGGCCATCGCGCACATCAACCGCTATGGCACTATGCATTCCGAGGCCATCATCGCCGAGGACGCGGACGCTTGCGAGCGCTTTTTGGATGAGATCGATGCCTCGGCCGTGTATGCCAACGCCAGCACGCGCTTTACCGACGGCGGCGAGTTTGGCCTGGGCGCCGAGATCGGCATTTCGACCCAAAAGCTCCACGCCCGCGGCCCCTTTGCCGCCGAGGCCCTCACCACCTACAAATACAAGCTCCGCGGCACCGGCCAGGTCCGCCCCTAAACCTACCAAAAAGGGACAGGTTTATTTTGGCAGGTTTTATCTGCGGTTTTGCCGGGCGACGCGTTCGCCCGGCTTTTTTCTCCGTATGCCTTTTCTGCCTTTCGGCTTGAGCCGCGGCGATATACGATAGTGACACCGTGTCTTAGCACCGACTCACCTGGAGGTATTGCCATGTCTCAGACGCTTTCCGCCGGAATCACCCGCGACCGTGCGTTCGAACTGCTCAACGAGCACAACAAAGATCCGTTCCACATCACCCATGGTGAGACGGTCGAGGGCACCATGCGCTACTTTGCGCGCGAGTTCGACCCCGAGAACGAGGAGTTTTGGGGCATCGTCGGACTGCTGCACGACTTGGATTGGGAGGAGCATGAGGACGACCCCGTGAACCACACCATCTATGCGGCCGAGATCCTCGAGGGCGAGGGTGCATCGCCCGAGCTCATCCGCGCCATCCAGACGCATACCTCGGACTTCAACACCTCGCTGCCCAAGCCCGAGCTGCAGATGGAAAAGATCCTGTTTGCCTGCGACGAACTTACCGGCCTGATTGGGGCTGCCGTGATCATGCGTCCGAGCAAGAGCGTCATGGACTTTACGACCAAGTCGCTCAAGAAGAAGTTCAAGGACAAGCGCTTTGCCGCCGGCTGCTCGCGCGACGTGATTACGCAGGGCGCCGAGATGCTGGGCTGGGAGCTCCCCGAGCTTTTCGACCGCACCATCGCGGCCATGCAGTCCTTCGCGCCCGACCGCGACACCTTCCAGGCCTAACCTGCCAAAAAGGGACAGGTTTATTTTGGTAGGTTTTATCTGGGAAAACGCTTCCGTTGGACGTTATTCAGCGGAAGCGTTTTCTGTTTAACGTGGTGGCGCTTGCGAATGGCGGCGCCTCGCGGCAGGCAGCTGCGCTTCGCCGTATCCGTAGCTCGGTAAACGCGACGCTAGGAAGCGTTCTTGATAATCCATGTTCCGAGTCCTGTCAGCAGCTGAACCTGCTTAACGGTTAGCCCTTGTTTTCGAAGCGCGAGAATCGCCTCATTGCGAAGTGGCTTGGAGACAGATTTGAGTTCCGTCGGAGCGCATCCTGCGACACTCTGCACGATTGCCGTGCCAAATGAATATGGTTTCCCATAAGGCACCAAGCGATAAGCTCGATATTGTGTTTGGGGAGGATTGCATCGAGGATCTGAAGCATGGCGATTCGGTCCTCGGCATCGTCAAACAGCAATTGCCCTCCGTTTCCACGCAACGTGACGTGGAAATAACCGGTTGGTGACTTTGAACGAGGTTTTCTCGGCATGGCCCCTCCTTTAGCTTGGATGGGCTGAAGATACCTCATTCGGAGGCTTCGGTTGTCGAGATTCAGTTTACCGACTATAGCTGCTACCTGCCGAAATGTTATTGCGTTTTCAAATTGATGCTTTTTAATGGTAATTGAGCAAGACGGGTGCGCTTGTTGCGGATACGGGCGTTGGTTGCGTCGATCTGGACGGCCCTCGCGTGATGTCATCACAAATGGGCTTCACGCATTTTCGCAGCGATAGAAAAATGGCCGGGGCTTACAAACAAAACGGAGCACCCGACCATTTACCAATTGTTTGTTGACGTTTGGCCAGATAAAACCTGCCAAAATAAACCTGTCCCTTTTTGGCAGGTTAGTTGAGGGCGGCTTGGGATAGGCGGGCTTCGGCGTCTTCCTCGGTGACGCCCAAGGCCACGGCAATCTCCTCGATGGAGCGGCGCTTGGCTTCCTTGAGTACGCGCATGTAGTAGGAGCTGGGCTTTTTATCTGCTTCCTCGGCCTGGCGAATACGGTGCATCATGGTTTTTGCCACGCGGACCGTCTCGGGCGCACCCAGCTTGAGCTGCTGC
Source organism: Collinsella sp. LCP21S3_A9 (assembly GCF_052118785.1). Lineage (NCBI taxonomy): Bacteria > Bacillati > Actinomycetota > Coriobacteriia > Coriobacteriales > Coriobacteriaceae > Collinsella > Collinsella sp. LCP21S3_A9. The sequence continues at coordinate 167,041 of NZ_JBQKGN010000002.1, forward strand.
TTAAAGTGCGTCTCCTCGAGCGAGCTGTTGCGCTCGGTAAAGGTGTCGCACTCCAGCTCGTCGTAATGGCTCAGTAGGTGCTCGGCATCTTGCTCGGAGATGGCGGCATGCAGACGGTCGGCCTGCGCCACGGGGTACATGAGGATCGTCTGCGCATGTCCCTGCTTGGTCTCGAGCAACAGCATGGGCTGCGGTGTGTCTTCCCTAAAACCGACGACGGTGCAGACTCCCTGACCCGGATGAATGACGTGTTGACCGATTGAGAACATGCTACCTCCAACTTATACGAATTTACGTATGTCTAGAATACCACGCTGACGTGCGCAAACCCTTACTTTATGCAGGAAAAGCACACAAATCCGATAGGTAAGAGTATTCGATACTCTGTCCGGCTCATGCACATGTTTATGCATTTTCGGCGGGTGCACGATCAGCAGGCAGACCGCCATCTTTGAATGGCCTTGCGACAGCTGTAGTCAATTTTGTGCATATGCAATATCGATTGACTTTACCCTGCGACAGTAGTTACCGCTTGTGATAGAGTGCTGCAAACTCTGGCTTTTGCCCTACGAGTGACCAAGAGCTCGGGGGCTTTAACACAAGGAGGATCTATGCCCGAGAAGATTGAAGAGCTGGTACGCGCTGCGCTTGCTGCGGCCCAGGAGGCCGGCGACCTTTCCGCATTTGAACTTGACGATTGCGCTATCGAGCGACCGGCTGACACTTCTCATGGCGAGTGGACCTCCACCATGGCCCTGAAGTCCGCCAAGCTGGCTCACTGCGCCCCGCGCAAGATCGCCGAGGCCGTCGTTGCCCATATGCCCGAGGATCCCGCGATCGAGAAGGTCGAGATCGCCGGCCCTGGCTTCATCAACTTCTACCTCTCCGTCGCCGTCAAGAACGCCATCTTCGGCGAGGCTCGCGAGAAGGGTATGGACTTCGCTAAGTCCAACGTCGGCGGCGGCCTGAAGACCCAGGTCGAGTTTGTCTCCGCCAACCCCGTCGGCCCCATGCATATTGGCCATGGCCGTTGGGCCGCTCTGGGCGACTCCCTCTGCCGCGTTATGGACCATGCCGGTTACGATATCCAGCGTGAGTTCTATATCAACGACCACGGCTCTCAGATGAACACCTTCGGCAACTCCATCAGCACGCGCTATATGCAGCTTGCCGACATCATCGCCAAGCAGGGCGTGGATATCGACGAGGCTCACAAGCTGCTGATTGCCGACCGCGATGCCTTTGTTGCCGACGAGAACGACGAGCATCCCGAGACCCATCCGTATCAGGACAACTTTGCCGAGACTCTGGGCAAGGACTCCTACGGCGGTGACTACATCATCGACGAGGCCGCCGAGTTCTGGCGCACCGACGGTGACAAGTGGGTCGACGCCGATCCGCAGGAGCGCATGGAGAGCTTCCGCGAGCGCGGCTACGTAAAGATGGTCGACAACATGCGCGACCTTTGCCACGCCGTCAACTGCGACTTCGATCGTTGGTTCTCCGAGCGCTCGCTGTACGTGAAGGACACCGAGGGCGAGACCGCCGGCACCTCCGCCGTCGACCGCGCTTTCGAGAAGCTCGACAAGATGGGCTACCTCTACACCAAGGACGGCGCTCTGTGGTTCCGCTCCACCGACCTGGGCGACGACAAGGACCGCGTTCTGATCAAGTCCGACGGCGAGTACACCTACTTCGCCTCCGACGTTGCCTATCACTGGGACAAGTTCCAGCGCGTCGACCACGTCATCGACATCTGGGGCGCCGACCACCATGGCTACATCGACCGCGTCCGCTGTGTCTGCGACGCTCTTGGCTATCCCGGCAAGTTCGAGGTTCTGCTGGGCCAGCTCGTCAACCTGCTGCGCAACGGCAAGCCCGTCCGTATGTCCAAGCGCAAGGGCACCATGGTGACCCTGCAGGAGCTTGTCGACGAGGTCGGCTCCGACGCCGCCCGTTACACGCTCATCTCCAAGAGCTCCAACCAGATGGTCGACTTCGATATCGAGGCCGTTAAGAAGCGTGATAACTCCAACCCGGTCTACTACGTGCAGTACGCTCACGCTCGTGTGTGCTCCATTCTGCGCCGTGCCGCTGACGTTACGCCCGAGCAGGCTGACGAGATGGGCATGAAGGCCGTCGCCGCTAAGGCCATCGGCGAGAACGTCGACTACTCGCTGCTGACCGACCCCACCGAGCTTGCCCTTTCGCGTAAGCTCAACGAGCTCACCGACCTCATTGCCAGCTGTGCTCGCGACCGCGCCCCGTTCCGTCTGACGCACTTTGCCGAGGAGCTCGCCGGCGACTTCCACAGCTTCTACGCTGCCTGCCAGGTGCTTCCGAGCGAGGGCCGTCCCGTCGACCCCGAGCTTTCGCGCGCCCGTCTGGCCGCTTGTGACGCCGTCCGCGTGACGCTCGCCCTGGTGCTCACCCTCGTTGGCGTTTCTGCACCCGAGCAGATGTAATCTACGGGTCGTTTGACCGTGTAGGTTTGGCTTTGCTGAGCCCTATAAGCCCGATCTCCCATGCGGAGGTCGGGCTTTTTGCGTTTGGCGGGGCTTTTTGGCGTGTTGAAAAATGCTACAAAAACGCAACTATACCGGTTTACGGGGCTGAATTGCTGACTGGCGACCATAGCAACAGCAGCGAAAATAAAATCGCAGGTAGACGGCTTGCCGAATATTAAAAATGCAGGGTATGGTTGGCTTACGCCGTTCTTGCACCGTAATCCGCGATCGTTTTGAAAACGACCCCTTGGGGACGGAGGAAAACGGATCATTTTTGTCCGGTGGGAGAGCGGTGCGAAACCGTCCGCCACGAATCGGGCTTATCTACTACGTTTAGTCGCATACTCCGAACCATGCCGAAAAGTACGATATTAAAACCGCAGGTAGCGGGCTTGCGATTTTAGGAAGATCGAGGGGATGGTCAGGGATCGCGGGTCAAACGTAGTAGATAGGCGCGTCTCGTGGCGCGGCTATTCCGGATGACACGGCTTCACTCCTCTGGTGCGACAGAGGAAGCGCTTTTGAGGGGGAGTGTCCCTTTTGACCAGTTGTATAAGAACGTCCAATGACTAAGTTGCAGGTGGTGGCGGTTGTGTTACACTAACGCTGCGTATTTGACGCAATCATCTCGATACAGATCAATGATGCCCGTTGTGTTTTGAACGGAGCTAGACTGTTTAGCCGCCCTGAAGGTTTATGCAGGGAGCATGTGATCACAGGGCTTTAAAAGAAAGTTGAGCAAACACTGTGTCTGATCAACAGCAAGAAAATGAAATAAGCACGGCACAAACCACTCCCGCTGCACCGGTTGCGTTGGACCAAATCGCGAAACCCGCACCGTCGCAGGCGTCGGTCCCCGAGACACACCAGAACGCTGCCTCGGCTTCGAGTGAGAACCCTGTTCCCGTCGCACCTGTTACCGGGGAGGAGGCTGCGCCCGTGAAGCCCAAGCGCACGCGTCGTGTGGCCAAGCCCGCTGCGGATGGCGATGAGGCTGCAAAGCCCAAACGCCGCACCACGCGCACGACGCGTGCCAAGCGTCCGGTTTCAGCCGAGGTTTTGGCGCCGCTTTCAGATGAGGTTGCGCAGGCCCGCGCGCTTGCGCAGATCAGCGAAGCCCAGGTTGTTCGTGCTCGCCGTCGTGCCGCCGAGCGCGATGCCGCGGCTCTGACCGAACTCGCGGCTCCGTCCGCCCCCGAGGCGCCTTCGGCTCCGGCTCCCGAGCAGGTAGCAGAAAAGCCGGCTCCGCGCACGCGCCGTCGCACGGCGGCCAAGGTCCAGCAGGCTGCCGAGCAGGTTTCGTTCGATGCCGCCGAGACCCCGGTTCGCTCTGCGGCGGGGGAGGACGCTTCCTCTGCTGAGTCTGTCGTGCCTGCCGAGGCCGGCGGTGCATTTGTCGTCGATCCTGCTTTGCGCCCGCATCGCCGCGGCCGCAAGCCCAAGGCATTTGTCGAGGCGGAGAAGGCGGCCGCTGCCGCGGCTTCTGTCCAAGATGCCCCGGCGTTCGTCGAGCCTACAGCGGCTGTCGTGGTTTCGGCCGAGGGCGCTGATGTTCCTGAGGTCGCTGTTTCTGCCGCTGCCGAGTCTGCCGACGTTCGTCCCGGGCGCAGCCGTCACACCGCAGCCAAACGCCCAGCTAAGGCAGAGGCGAAGTCCGGCGCCGAATCTGCGGTAGCTGAGTCTACCGAGGTGAGTGTCGACACGACTCCCGAGACGGAGGGCGCCGATCGGTCGGCAGGCGAGAAGCCCAAGCGCACGCGCAAGAAATCTTCCAAGACCAAGTCTGCCGAACAGCAGGGGGATGCTGAGCAACAGCCCGAGTCCGACGCTAAGTCGGACGGCGAGACCCCGGCGACCGCCGATGCGCCCACGACGCCTGCCGTCGAGAGCGCTGAGGCCGAAGAGGGTTCCCGCCCCAACCGCCGTCAGCACAAGCGCAACGATGAGCGCAGCGAGCGCAAGGATGATCGTAACAACGACCGCCGCAGCCGTCAGCGCGACCGCAAACAGCGCAACAAGGAGCGCAACGCAGCTCCGACCGAGCCAACGCTTTCGCGCGAGGAGCTCGCGGCCATGAAGGTCGCCGAGCTGCGCGAGAAGGCCAAGGAGTTCGAGATCGAGACGACCGGCAAGAAGAAGGCCGAGCTCGTCGAAGAGATCTACACCACAGCCGCGAAGGCCGAGGGCTTCCGCGATATTAAGGGCATCCTGCAGATTCGCCCGGACAGCTCCGGCATCATCCATGCCCACGGCTACATGAAGTCCAATGACGACGCCTTCGTGCCCGCCTACCTCATCCGCTCCGCGCGTCTGCGCACGGGCGACGTGATCGAGGGTTCGCTTCGTCCCTCGCGCGGCGGCGACAAGCGTGCCGGTCTCGCCAAAATCACGACCGTCAACGGTCTTGATCCTGAGCAGGCCCGTAACCGCCCCAAGTTCGGCGATCTCACGCCGGTCTACCCCAATGAGCCGCTGCGCATGGAGCATGGCAAGGATTCCATTACCGGTCGCGCCATCGATATCGTGTCGCCGATCGGCAAGGGCCAGCGTGGCCTGATCGTGTCACCGCCCAAGGCCGGTAAGACCACGATTCTCAAAAAGATCTGCCAGTCTATCTCGATCAACAATCCCGAGGTGCACCTCATCTGCCTGCTCGTCGACGAGCGCCCCGAAGAGGTCACCGATATGCAGCGCTCCATTGAGGGCGAGGTCGTGGCCTCCACCTTCGATATGCCCGCCGACAACCATACCCGCGTGGCCGAGCTCGTCATCGAGCGCGCCAAGCGCATCGTGGAGTTGGGCGGCGACGTCGTGGTGGTCCTCGACTCCATCACGCGTCTTGCCCGTGCGTACAACCTGGCGGCGCCCGCCTCGGGCCGCATCCTTTCGGGCGGCGTCGATTCGGCGGCCCTGTATCCGCCCAAGCGCTTCCTGGGTGCTGCCCGCAATATCGAAAACGGCGGCTCACTCACCATCCTTGCTTCCGCCCTTATCGATACCGGCTCCAAGATGGACGAGGTCATCTTTGAGGAGTTCAAGGGCACCGGCAACATGGAGCTCAAGCTCGATCGCGATCTGGCCGACCGCCGCATCTTCCCGGCCATCGACCCCGTTGCCTCGGGCACGCGCAACGAGGACCTGCTGGTCGACGAGCAAATGCGTCCGTTTGTCTTTGGCCTGCGCCGCATCCTCGCCGGCATGAACAATACCGAGCGCGCGGCCGCGTCGTTTATCAAGGGCCTTAAGGGCACTAATACCAACCAGGAATTTTTGGTGCGTTCGGCCAAAAAGCACAGCGATTACGAGCAGATGTTCTAGTCCGTCCGCTGCACGCGACAGCAACCATAGACATGCCAGAAGGGCCGGGGTTTAGATCCTGGCCCTTTTCGTATAGCCGCTCGCCAACGATTATTGACCTCACGACCGGCAAGCAGCGATTTTCCCGTTTCAATTCCGCTTCGTCGCTTGCAATCCCCAAGGGGGTTTCGCATAATAGCAGTTAAGCTTCGCGACGGAAAACGCAGATGAAACGAACCTTATACCGTTGCTTTGGGGCTCAGGCCCCGCTTCATCTTCTCTCGCGCAGCCAACTGAATGATGCGATTTGGGTGCTGGAAGATGGGGAGAGCTCATGGCTTCTTCTGATGCAACACAACGAGCAGTCCTTGCCGGACTTTCCTGCGGGATCGGCCTTGCCGCACCCGTGGTCGTGTATGCCGCTACACTGCCGTTTTCGTCAATCAACGAGACGGTCGTCGCGGGTGCTGTTCCCTTTGCCGTGGGCGCAGTGGCCGGCGTGGGTATCTATGCCGCCTCGCTGGGTATCTCTGAGTATCGTGCGGAGCACGATGGCCGCCTGTTTGAGCCCGATGCCGTGGGCGGCGCCGCTCAGTTTAGTCGGACCTACAACGAGTTCAAGACCGCCTCTATTCCCGTTCAGCAGGAGGAGGCCGCTCCCCGGGCTGCTGCTCCTGTCACTTTGGACGAGCAGGGTCAATCCTCTTCGCTTCTCTCCGGTCTGACCGGCGCGTTTCAGCGCCGCCACACCGATGATGGCGTTCCGACCATCGCCCGTGCCGCCAATGCCATGGACGAGGCCGATGCCTGGGCTATGATCGATAGCATGCTCGACGACGATTCGCCGGTTAGCTGCGATCCCGCTCGCTCGCGCGATATCTACCAGGTCGCAATTGACGAGCTCACAAACGGTGAAAAGACTGGCTCCTATAACCGCGACGACATCGCTGCTGCCGCACGTGCCGTCTCGGGCTCTCATGCCGCTCCTGCGGGCAGCACTGCAGCTTTCGTGGCGCTTGTGGCCAACGCTGCCAACAATGCCGCCTATAACGGTGCTTCTTCGGCTGCGTACGCCTCTGCCGCGGCGGCCGCTTCGACCGGCCAGCAGGGCGCAGCTCAGCCGGCTCCTGTCGCCGACCCCTTTGCCGATGAGCCCCTGGTTGTCGACGAGGAGACCATCGCCGCTCGTCGTGCTGCCGAAAGCTCGCTTTGGGGCGCTTCGGCCCAAATGCAGGCCGCGGAGGCGGTGCCGTACAACGCCAAGCTCGCCAGCATGCCCATCATTTCCGATGCCAAGGGTGTGGATCTCGCCGATTTGGACGAGCCCGCCGCCATCACTGCCTCTATCGATGCCCAGAATCGCGTGGATACCGACAGTCTCCCCGATGCCTCCCTCGAGGAAGATATCCCCATGGCCGATTATTCGGGCCACGAGGACATGTGGGCCGCCGCCATGGCGATCATGGCCGAGGTTGCCGAGCCCGCCCCCGCGCCGATGCCCACGCCTGCAGCCTCACCTGTCTCGGTTGCTCCCGTCTATGTCGGCCGCCACAGCTCCGTGTTTCCCGAGGATACCGCGCGTATCTCGCGCGAGAGTATCGAGCGCGCCGAGGCTATCGCCGCCGGCGTTATGGAAAACCGTCGCCATGAGCGCGTCAATCAGATCCTTGAGGAAGAGATCGAGCGCCTGCAGTCCTCTACCGCCAAGCGTACGGGCCGTGCCTATTTGAGTGTTATCGAGGGCGGTACCGCCAGTTTTACGCCGCTTCGTGCCGAGGCCTAGTTCTGCATGATTAAGATCGATCGTAAGTGGGCGGTTGCGGCCTGCGCCATGGTGTTGCTGATCTGGGGCAATTCACTGGTTCCCGGCACGGGGTCTGGCTCACTGAGCTTGGCGATCATGGAGGACGTCCGCGGGTTTTTGCATAGCTTGAGCCTGCCGTATGAATGGGTAACCAACTTTGTCGTCCGCAAGTGCGCACACTTTACCGAGTATATGGTGCTCGGTGTTTTGGTGACACATGCCTTTGATATCGAGGGTCGACGCACTTTTGACAGACTGCTTCCCACGGTGGTTTTTCTGTTGCTGGTCCCCTCAATCGACGAGACGATTCAGTTATTTGTGCCGGGGCGCGCCGGTATGATTACCGACGTGATGATTGACTGCTGCGGAGCGGCTACCGGCGTCGTGCTCCGATATCTCCTTCGATCGCTTGTATGCACCAAAAAGGCCGTCTAGGACGTTTCGCTTGGTCCTAGGCGGCCTTGTGCGTTTGGGGGCCCTGCAGGGCGCGATAGCGTTGTCTGCGCGTTATACGAGCCCGGCAATACCGTGTGTCGTTGGTGCACCCTTTACTGGAGCGCCTGTGCGCCAAGGGCCAGACAGCCCATGATGCCCTGCTTACCCTCGAGGCTGTTGTTGACAATGTAGGTGTCGATGCCATTGACCTCGGGCGTGACGATATAGCCGTTGAGCATCTCGGCGCACTTTTTGCGGGCGAGCGGCACGATGGGGGTGTGGTCGGCTACGCCGCCGCCGATGATGATCTTTTGCGGCGCATAGCACAGCGTGTAGGTCATGAGCGCCTGTGCCAGGTAGCCTGCGAGCAGGTCCATGGCCTCCGGGTCATCGGCCATGTCTCCGGCACTTTTGCCATCCCAGCGCTTTTTAATGCCGGGGCCTGCGATGAGGCCCTCGAGGCAGTTGTCGTGGAAGGGGCAGCCGCTGTGCTCGCCGATGGTGTCGCGCGGATCGCGTGTGACCAGGATGTGGCCTGCCTCGGGATGCATCATGCCGTGCACGAGCTGGCCGCCCGAGAGCACGCCGGCGCCCACACCGGTGCCGATGGTCAGATACACCACGTCGGTGAGGCCCTGGGCGCAGCCAAAGGTGACCTCGCCCAAGCAGGCGACGTTGACGTCGGTGTCGTAGCCACAGGGAATATTGAGCTCGTTTTGGATGGTGCCCAGCAGGTCAAAGTAGCGCCATGCCGTCTTGGGCGTCTCCAAGATCTTGCCGTATTGGGGCGAGGCAGGGTTGACTGCAGTGGGGCCAAAGGCGCCGATGCCCAGCGCGGCGATGCCCTTGTTTGCAAACCATGCGTTGACGGCCTCAACGGTCTCCTGCGGGGTCGTGGTTGCGATCTGCTCACGCTCCAGAACCGTACCGTCTGCATAGCCCGTGGCACAGACCATCTTGGTGCCGCCGGCCTCGAGCGCTCCGATAAGCTGCTGCTCTGCCATAGTATTCCTCCCCCTGGGACGAGTTGCTCCGTGACTAAAGTATAGCGCTTTAAACAAATTAAGAAAGCGCTATAAAAAGAAGCCCCACAACGCGCGTGCGGTGCGGGGCTTCTTTGGGTGCTTTAGTTGCCGGGCCGTTCTTACCCGCGCGGCTTGATTTTATCGCGTAGAGACTTGAGGTTCTCCAGCGCCGCGTTAATCGTCTCGTCTCGCTTGGCAAAGTGGAGGCGAATCAGATGGTTGACGGGCTCCCGGAAGAAGCTCGATCCGGGCACGGCGCCCACGCCCACCTTAGACGCGAGGTCCTCGCAGAAGTCGAGGTCGCTGTCATAGCCAAACTCAGAGATGTCCATCATGACGTAGTAGGCGCCCTGCGGCACGTTATGCTCAAGACCAATGCTATCGAGCCCCTGACAGAACAGATCGCGCTTGGCTGTGTAGAGATCGAGGACCTCCTGGTAATAGCTGTCGTCGAAGTTGAGAGCGGTGACGACGGCTTCCTGCAGGGGAGCGGCGGCACCCACAGTGAGGAAGTCGTGGACCTTCTTGATGCGCTCGGTGATCTGGGCCGGGGCGATGGTGTAGCCCAGACGCCAGCCGGTGATGGAGTACGTCTTGGACAGCGAACTGCAGCTGATGGTGCGCTCGAACATGCCGGGCAGCGTGGCCATATAGACGTGCTCGTGGGGCGCGTAGACGATGTGCTCGTACACCTCGTCGGTGATGCAGTAGGCGTCGTACTTTTTGCAGAGATCGGCGATAAAGGTGAGCTCTTCGCGCGTAAAGACCTTGCCGCAGGGATTGGAAGGGTTGCACAGGACGATGGCCTTGGGGTCGTTGTCGCGGAAGGCCGCCTCGAGTGTCTCGCGGTCAAAGTCGAATGTGGGCGGGTTGAGCGGCACGTAGATGGGCTCGGCACCCGAAAGGATTGTGTCGGCGCCGTAGTTCTCGTAGAAGGGCGAGAAGATGACGACCTTGTCGCCGGGGTTGGTGACCGTCATCATGGCAGCCATCATGGCCTCGGTGGAGCCGCAAGTGACCACGATGTTCTGGTTGGGGTCGATCGGCATGCCCATAAAGTGCTCCTGTTTGGCGGCAAGCGCCTCGCGCATGGCCTGGGAGCCCCAGGTGATGGAGTACTGGTGGTAGAGCGGTTTGGGATCGGTGGCGATGGTGTTCAGGCTCTTGAGCAGCTGCGCTGGGGGATCAAAGTCGGGGAAGCCCTGCGAGAGGTTGACGGCGCCGTACATATCGGAGATGCGCGTCATGCGGCGGATGACCGAATCGGTAAACGTTGCCGTGCGATTGGAGAGTTCTTTCATGCTTGTCCTTTCGAACATCGGGGTGGGGCAAGTTTACTCCTGTGGAACCGGTGGGATTTGCTCGAAATAGATCCGAAAAACTCTTTTCAAAATTCTTGAAAATTGGGGCTTGCGTCGCGTGGCGTTCCTTGCAATAATAGTCGAGCGCGAAGCGCACAGGACACGGTGGGTGTAGCTCAGTTGGCTAGAGCGACGGGTTGTGGTCCCGTAGGTCGAGGGTTCGAGTCCCTTTACCCACCCCAGTTCTTGCTTCGTGTTGATATCGGGTCGTTAGCTCAGTTGGTAGAGCAGGGGACTCTTAATCCCAAGGTCCAGGGTTCGACCCCCTGACGGCCCACCACACGATATCTCCACTAAAGTCCGCTACTACGGACTTTAGCTTTGGGTCGTTAGCTCAGTTGGTAGAGCAGGGGACTCTTAATCCCAAGGTCCAGGGTTCGACCCCCTGACGGCCCACCAAAGCATGTTAAGACGGTCAGCGAAAGTTGGCCGTCTTTTTAATATGAGAAAGCCATTGTCAATAGGCGTGTTTGTTCGAGCCCGGTTTTAAACCGGGCTTTTTCGTTTCCCGTCGGGAGGGCCCGCGCACGCTGCACGTTTAGTCGACGCTTGCCTGGCAAGCTAATATCCGCGGGCTCTTGCGGGCGCGCTGCCGGCGGTCAGCCCGGTATGTCCGCGCACCCCACCGCATTTCGATTCTCCGTCCGGCGCGCTCGTCCGAAACCAGTCTTGTTCACGGGCGCGGCCCTTGCCTTGGGCTGCCCAAAAAAGGGTCGTGAACGCGCGCCGGCGATGCGTCGAGGCGCGGGCCCTCCCGGCGGGAGGCTTGTTGTCCGACGGGGTCAGCCGAGTGTCCCCTCCGCCCGGCGCCCGATCTCCCAGACCCAGCAGGCGAGCTCGCGCGCGACGGCGGCGTTTGCCTTGCACGGGCTCTTGCCCGCCGCCGCCAGCGCCTCGCGGCGGCGGCAGAGCCTGGCGGTGCAGTCGTCGGCGCGCGCCCGGATCGCCGCGGGGACGTCCGCGCCGGGCGCCGGGGCCTTCGGGCGGGGCGAGCACGTCAGGTAGTGCCACGCCGACTCCACCAGCGCCGTCCTGGCGAGCCGGTTGCCCGTCTTGGTTATCCCGCCGCGCCGCTCGGTCTCGCCGCTCGAGCGCTCCGACGGGACCAGCCCGCACCAGCTCGCGAAGGCCGGGGCCGTCCGGAACCTCGTGAAGGAGCCCGCCTCGGCTGCGAGCCTGAAGGCCGTCAGGGTGTCGATTCCCTTGATGCAGGAGAG